>PWSG01000265.1 GCA_003564055.1 Syntrophomonadaceae bacterium | reverse complement strand
TCTAACCGTTTGCAGCTGGTCAATTTCAGTAATAATATTATAGATACCGCTGTCTTCCAGCTCTACATCCTCCGCTCCTGCCTCGAGTGCAGCAAGCATTAGATCATCTTCATCAAGGCTGGCATCTTTTTCATTAACCCGGATTAACCCTTTACGGCTAAACATCCATGCCACACAACCAGACTCACCCAGGCTGCCGTTATGACGTGAAAACAGATGTCGAATTTCGGCCACAGTCCGGTTGCGATTGTCAGTCATTACTTCTAGTAAAATTGCAATCCCACCGGCAGCATAGCCTTCAAAAATCGCCTGTTCAAAGCTTTCGCCTTCCTGGCCGCCAAGGCCTTTCTGGATGGCACGTTGGATATTATCAGCGGGCATATTATTGTCTTTTGCTTTTTGAACTGCCAGCCTAAGGCTAAAATTAGAATCAATGTCGTCCCCGCCTTCTTTAGCTGCCACAGTTATTTCGCGGGCGATCTTGGTAAATATTTTCCCCTTTGCCGCATCTGCCCGTGCTTTGCGGTGTTTTGTGTTTGCCCATTTCGAATGGCCTGCCATTGACATCCCTCCTTTTTAACAATTATTCAAATATGTGCCGCCTTTTTTCAAGAAACAGCAGCAGCGGTAAGCCAAGGCCGTAACAGGCGATTACCTGCCCGATTCCAACCCACATCACTGTCATGTAGAGAGGCAGGGCCAGCACATAATGTAAAACAAGCCCGATAATATAGGCATTAATTATAATTGGAGGCAGGGGCACAAGGTACTTATTATCGATTTTTGCTACTATGTATGCCGATAACAGTGTGGCCAGACTGCCAAATACTATATCGGGCAACCCGAGGCCGCCAAAAATGTTCGCTATTAAACAACCTACAAAAAGGCCGGGTATGGCCGCCGGGGTAAAATAAGGTAAAACCATAAGCGCTTCCGATACACGCACCTGAATCATGCCATAACTAATCGGGGCAAATACCAGGGTTAAAACTACATATATCGCCGCAATCATGGCTGAGCGAGTCCAGTAGTTAAAGGACCGGCTGCGTTCCATATTCATTTATCAGTCCTTGTTTTTTATTAAGCAGGGTGTCTGCGACCTGCTTTAAATATTATAACACGTTTTACAAGCAGCACTTTATCAATCCGCCATTTTTTGGTTCTTGTGGCGTTCAATAACAAAATCACGCAGGCGCCTGGCGGCAGCATTTAAAATTCGGTGTCTGTGATGTGCCATATAAAGGGTTCGTTTCATGTCCAGGTCGTTTATGCTGTAAGTGTCTACATGCCCGGAAGACACCATATCTTCTACAGAAAGTTTCGAGACAATCGCTACTCCCAAACCGGCCCTGACCGCCTGCTTAATTCCTTCAAGGCTGTTAAAAAAGGTGATTCCTTTAAAGCATGTAAAATCAAGACCTTTTTCATTTAGTTTTCGCTCAAGCAGACGGCGGGTTGCCGATCCTTTTTCCCTTAGCAGAAGATAGTAATTAAAACAATCCTCCAGCAGCAAACCGTTTTTCTGCGCAGTAGAATCAAATAGACCTTTAGCCGTGCTAAGCACCAGCTCATCTTCGAGAAGTTCATAATACTGCAGCCTTTCATCCTGATCGAGCAAACCGACAAAACCAATCTCGAAGCTGTAATTAAGAACGCCTTCAAGGACTGCGCTGGTATCTAATATATCTATAGTATAATCGATCATTTCTTCTTTTTGCTTAAGCTCGGCCAATAAGAATGGGAGCAGGTAAGTACCCGGAACGGTGCTGGCGCCAACATGGACTAAACCGCCGGCCTCTTCCAGCTGCCCGGAAAGCTTCTCCCTGCATTCAACTTCAAGGTTGACAATAGATTGAGCATAATCTAAAAAAAGCCTTCCCGCTTCGGTTAAGGTTGGTTCACGGGCCTTGGAGCGATCAAGAAGAATAACACCAAGCTCTTCTTCGAGCGCCTTAATCCTGACACTGATCGAAGGCTGGCTGATAAAAAGCTTTTCAGCTGCCGCGGAGAAACTGCGCAGGGATGCGACACTTATGAAGGCCCTGATTTGATCAAAATCCATGTTTCACTACCTTCCTTAAATAAAATCCTTGATCTTTAAGACCGCAAAGCGGGTTCAATGAAAGCTGCAATATTTTCTGCGGCATTTATTCCATCTGCTATGGCGCGCACAACCAGTGATTGTCCGCGGGCCATATCACCTGCTGAAAAAATACCGGGAATTTCAGTCATATGGTTTTTATCCACCTCAATATTGCCTTTTATATCGCGTTTCAGGCCAAGTTTATCGGCCAGGGGATCTGGTCCGGGCCCGAGAAAGCCCATGGCCAGGACTGCCATGTCAGCTTCAACTGTAAAGGAACTGCCCTCTAATTCTTCGGGAAAATGCCTGCCATCTTTTTCTATCCATTCCACTTCACAGCAGTGCAGCCGCTTAAGATTGCCTTTAGCATCTCCTTCAAATTTTTTGGTGGTGACAGACCACCGCCTCTTTCCTCCTTCCATATGACTGCTCGAAACCCTGTCAACTTCAGGCCAAAGCGGCCAGGGGTTATCTTCACACCGGCATTCGGAAGCCCTCGGTAGAATCTCAAACTGGTAAACTTCTTTTGCCCGCTGCCGCAGGGCGGTGCCGAGACAATCAGAGCCGGTATCACCGCCACCAATAATAACCACCTTTTTATTATTTGCACTAATATCTTCCCCGGGCGACAGCGGTTCACCAATAATTCTTTTATTCTGGGCCTTAAGAAAATGCATAGCAAAGTCTATGCCTCGCAATTTACGCCCGGGTATATCAAGATCACGGGGCAGCTGTGTTCCCCCGGTCAGCAGTACTGCTGAAAAACGTCTCTTCAGGTAGTTATAAGAAATGTCACTGCCTGCATTAACCCCGCATTCAAAAGCAATGCCTTCTTCCTGCATTAAGTCTATACGCCGCTTCACAATGGCTTTATCAAGTTTAAAATTAGGTATGCCGTAAAGAAGCAGTCCACCAGGGTTAAGTTCTTTTTCATAGACTGTTACATTAAACCCAAGTTTATTAAGCCTTTCTGCAGCCGCCAGGCCTGCAGGACCGGAACCGATAACTGCGATATTTTCAACCCTTCGCCTTACAGGAGGGCGGGCCTTAACCCATCCTTCATGAAAACCTTTTTCAATAATCATTTTTTCAATTTGACGAATCGTAACAGGCTGCTCATTTATACCTTTTACACAGGATCCTTCGCAGAGAGCCGGGCAGACCCTGGCCGTAAACTCAGGGAAAGGGTGCGTGGATAGCAGCAATTCAAGGGCTTCTTCCCAGCGATCTTCGATGATCAATTCGTTGGTTTCCGGTATGATATTAGCTAATGGACAGGCATAGCCATGACAAAAAGGCGTGCCGCATGACATGCAGCGCTCAGCCTGTTCTATTACCTCGGCGGGTTCCAGTATTCTTTCAACTTCCTCGTAATCGCCAAGACGATCGCTAATATCACGATACCCGGGTTCTATTCTTTCAGTTTTTGCTTTATATTCAGCAGTCATTGCCAGTCTTCTCCCGTTTGTTTTTTAGTTATCCTGGGGCAGGGCTCTTTCAACTGCCTCATCTTCCCTGCTCATTTTACCCAGGACCCTGCGGTATTCCATGGGGAATACTTTTATGAAATAAGGCAGGCAATCCCGCCAGTTGTCAATTATATAGCGGGCTTTTTCACTACCTGTATAGTTATAATGCTTCTCAATTAAATCGCGAAGTTCTTTAATATCATCCGGTTCTACTACCGCTTCAAGGTCGATCATCTCCAGGTTGCTATTTAAATCAAGCACACCCTGCAGATCATAAACATAAGCGATTCCGCCGCTCATACCGGCCCCGAAGTTTACACCTGTCGAACCGAGAATTACAACCCGTCCCCCGGTCATATATTCGCAGCCGTGGTCACCGACGCCTTCAACAACGGCATGCGCCCCGCTGTTCCTAATTGCGAAACGTTCACCTACCCTGCCATTGGCGTATAACTCACCACTTGTTGCACCGTAGAGAATAACGTTACCGCCAATGATATTATCAGCCGGGCTGTAGTTAATAATACTAAAAGGTTTAAGGATGATCCTGGCTCCTGAAAGACCTTTGCCGATATAATCATTTGCTTCGCCTTCCAGGGTCATGGT
>PWSG01000324.1 GCA_003564055.1 Syntrophomonadaceae bacterium | reverse complement strand
TAAAGTTTATAGCCGCTTTCATGGTTTCCTTCAAATGATCCTTTTCCCCGCTGAAACAGCGAGCCACAAAGCCAGCCCCAAGAACAAGAGCTAAAGAAAGCGGATTCAGGGACGGCACGAAAACCCCGTTTACCTGCACACCTGTTTTCATACCGGGATCGCTGGTCGGACTTGCCTGCCCCTTGGTCAGGCCGTAAACCTGATTGTCATGGATAAAGTGGGCAAGATCAGGGTTGCGGCGAACATTGTGGATAAAGTGATTGCCGCCTTCCCCGTAGCTGTCACCATCTCCCGATTCAACAATTACCCTCAGACCTTTATTAGCCACGCGGGCGCCAATAGCGGGCGGAAGAGCCCTGCCGTGCAGGCCGTTAAATCCGTTAGCCTTTATATAATGAGGCGTTTTAGCGGCCTGGCCTATACCGGAACAAATTAAAACCTGCTCAGGCGGAAGATCGAGATCGGCCAGGGCTTCAGCCAAGGCTTCCCTGATTGAAAAATTGCCGCAGCCGGGACACCATGCTGTTTCACCAAGCAAATAATGATCAGCTTTCATGGTATTTTTTCACCTCCATGATAATATCATCAGCCATAAAAGGCCTCCCGTCATTTTTATTAATCTTACAATCGACTTTTAAACCTGTTTCCCGGCAGATCAGCGCTGCCAGCTGACCGGTCGCATTATTCTCTACACAGAAACTAAGGCCTGCGGACGGCAGCAGGCTGAGCAATCTTTTTTGCGGCAGGGGCCATATGTCACTAAAATGCAGCATGGCAATTTTTAATCCCGATGCAGATAAAACATCAATAGCTTCCCTCAACACACCATAATTGGAACCCCAACCTATAAGCAGGGTTTCCGGGTGGGGATCACCGTAAAGGTCGGGTTCATCCATTTCTTCGGCCAGGGCTTTTAGTTTGCGCATCCTTTTAGCAGACATCAGGCTGCGTTCTTCGGCTCCTTCGATAATATTGCCGTTCTCATTGTGCTCATCACTATCGACCAGCACTACTTCCCCGGGAAACTGACCTGGTATAGCGCGGGGCGAAATACCGCTTTCGGTCATAAGATATCGCCGGTAAGGTTTTTCAAAACCACCCTCCTCAACAAGGTGTCGGTTGAAACCAAGCCTGCTAAAATTATAAGGTTCCACCGAACGATGAGTATCTGCGAAATTCTGGTCAGAGAGAAAAATAACCGGGATCTGGTAACGATCGGCTAATTCAAAAGCTTTATTCAACCTGTAAAAAGCATCTTCATGTGATGTGGCAGAGAAAACAGCCCTGGGAAACTCTCCATGTCCTCCGTAAAGGGCAAATTCCAGGTCGCCCTGTTCAGTACGGGTAGGCAGCCCGGTGGCCGGACCGGGGCGCATGGCCAGGATAATAACGAGAGGCGTCTCAATCATGCCGGCCAGGGAAAGGCCTTCCACCATCAAGGCAAAACCACCGCCGGAAGTACAAGTCAGCGACCTAACCCCTGCATAAGAGGCACCGAGTGCCATATTAATGGCTGCAATTTCATCTTCAGCCTGCTCAACAACTAGAGGGTAATTTTTGCTCCTGGCAGCCATGTAGTTCATAACCCCAGTTGAAGGAGTCATCGGGTAGGCCGACAAAAAACGGCAGCCGCTGCCAAGGGCAGCCATGCCTAAAACCTGGCTGCCGTCAATAAAGAGCTTCTGGCCATCTTCATGCCTGGGCGGCAGGTTAAAACAGGCGCTGCAAAACTTTTCCGCTGCTGACATACCTGCTTTTAACGCCTTGATATTTTTTTCGTCCACTCCTTCTTTGGCCTTAAAAGTTTCCCTGAGCAATTCCTCAACAGTATTGCTTTCCAGACCAAGCAGAACCAGGAGCGCTCCAACAGCGACTGTATTGGCCATTACTTTGCCACCGGCTTCCCGGGCTATTTCTTTTAGTTCTATCGGGACTCCCCTGTCTTCATTTTCGGAAAGCTTAAAAACATCCGGATCGTAGATAATTCGCCCCGAGGAAACCAGGTTATGCGAATGCAGGTTGTAAGTCTCTTCGTTGAGGGCTACCAGAATATCAATAGAACGGACTGTGCTCCAGGGTGTGCTTTCGGCAATGCGCAGGCGGGAGAAGTTATGACCTCCCCTAACCCGGGACATATAATCCTTAGTGTATATTAACGCGTATCCTTCCCTGACCAGGGCCTTGCCAAGAAGGTTCATTACTGTATCCATGCCCTGCCCGGCTGCACCACCAACAAGGATATTTATCTCCATCTGAACTGAACAACTCCTTTCACTTAATTGCTTCCGGCAGGTAAACAGCCGCATAGTTATCTCTAATGCCAGTTGACCCAGACCAGAAGTATAATTCCTAAAACAACCAGAATAAAACCGCTGACATAGCTGAGATAATGAGTATACCGACTAAAACGAGGCAGGCTGCGTGCAAAACCGGTAAAGGTTCCAGCTGCGAGCAGGGGTAAGCCATGCCCGATACCGTAAACAAAAAGCAGTCCGCTGCCGTAATAAGGTTCTGCCTGAACAGCGGCATAAGTAATAATAACTGCCAAAACAGGGGTAGCGCAGGGTGAGGCAACCAGGCCAAAAAGCATACCCATCAGCAAAGTGCCACCGAAGCCCGCTTTTTTTAGAGGAATATTTTTTAACCCCGGCAGTTTGAAAGTAAGAACACCCAACATCTGCAGCCCCATAATTATTGCTACGGCTGCAAGGATATAATACCAGATTGCGTCAATCTGACCGAATACCCGTCCAAAAGAGGCGGCAATAAAACCCAGCACAGCAAAAGTAATGGCCAGCCCGGTTACAAAAAATGAAGATAGCATAAAACCCCCGGACCGGGAACCTGCATCATAGCCACCGATATAACTGACCAGCAAGGGTACCATCGATAAAATACAGGGGCTGATACTGGTGACCACACCCCCGATGAAAATCAGGGCCAGGGTAACAACCGAACGCTGACCAATAACACCGGGTAAAGTGACTGAAAAGAAATAACCCAGGCCTGATAGTGCTCCTTCTTCAACACTTTCACCGATCAGGGGATCAACTCTTTCAGTCATCTCTTCGAAACTGAAAGCCCCCGCTTCTTCAAATAAAACTGATCCAGTTTCATCTATAAAAAAGAAAGCCGGAATATAATGAACAGCAAACTTATCAAGCAACGGCTCTGTTTCAGGCCGATCAAGATCAGCAACAATTATTTCTACTTCACCGAGATAATGGTCCTTTAGAGCCATGATCACGGGCTCCATCATTACACAGGCACTTCACCAGCGGGCATAAAATTTAAGGACAATCGGTTTACCCGCTTTACGGGCATCATTATAAGCCTGGTATGGATCTAAGGTAGCATTAAATTCATCGCCGGCCAGGCTCGCTAATTCCGATTCGTAACCATTTCCATTTACTGCTATTTGACCTGCTTTGACTTCACCGTTTTCTGCAGGATCCTGATTGGTTAAAAAAAATACTGCCGCAAGTGCTGCCACAACAACGGTTATTACTGCAGCCTTGTACTTTAGTGACACAAAAACCCCTCCGCATTTAAAATTCTTTCCTTTATTTTATCTATAATAACACAAAGAGCCCTAACCTGTTAGAGCTCTACCGGTAGTACATATATATTATCATAAGCCCTGCTTGAAAGATTGCGCAGTATGGAAAAAGGTTCAGGCCATTACTGTCTTCTTTTGCAGATTTGCTACCAAAATAAAACAGATTAATGCAGCAAGAATTCCTAAGATAAAAGCGGGATTATAATTACCGGTCAGGTCGGAAAAAAAAGCGGCAACCAGTGGACCCAGACTGCCTACGATACCAATGGAAGTAAATATCATGCCGTAATTAATGCCGAAATTTTTAAGGCCGAAAACTTTTGCTACAATCACAGGGTAAGATGTATAGAGACTGCCGTTACTCAGACCAAGAAGTAAGGTGCCAAATACTATAGCCTGCCAGCCTAAACCGCTTAACAAAAAAAGCATTGATGTTACCATCAGCAGAAGTGCCGTCCTCAGGTTGTTAATAAACCCGATCCGGTCACATAAAGCTCCCCCGGCCAGACGACCAAGAGCGTTAGTAAGAGCGAAAAGTGAAACCAGGGCATAACCCCAGGAAATGTTATAATTCAACTCGGCAATCTGCACCAGGTGAC
>PWSG01000186.1 GCA_003564055.1 Syntrophomonadaceae bacterium | reverse complement strand
TGGGACAGGGGGACAGGTCATTTGTCCCACCATTATTTACCATATCGATGTAAATGTCATTTTTTCTTGTGGGACAAATGACCTGTCCCCCTGTCCCACCCTTGTCCCGGTTAATTAAATACTGCCATGGCATCAGGAAGCGTTAGCTGATTCGAATAGAGCGCTTTCCCGATAATTACGCCTTTTACTCTTTCACCATACGGTTCAAGAGACTTCAAATCTTCAATTGATGATATGCCTCCCGACATAATGACCTGCAAGGATGTTTTTTCAATAAGTTCTTTCAGGCCTTTCAAATCCGGGCCCTGCATGGTGCCATCTTTCTGAATATCGGTATAAACTATCTCTTTGATGCCCCATTCTTCAATACGCAAGGCCAGATCGGCTGTTTTTACAGTAGAAGATTTTGTCCAACCTTTAACGGCAACCATACCTTCCCGGGCATCAATACCAACCAATATTCTCTCGCCATAACCTCTTGTCAGTTGTTGGGCCAACTCAGGCTGTTCAATAGCTATGGTCCCCATAATAATTCGCGACACGCCTGCAGAAAAAGCTTTTTCTACGGCTTCTTTTGAACGAATACCACCACCCAGCTGCAAAGGGATACTCACTTTTTCACCAATGGCACAGATCATTTCCGCATTCTTTGATTGGCCGGTAAAAGCACCGTCAAGATCAACCAGGTGCAGCATTTTTGCTCCAAGTTCTTCCCACTGCAGGGCAACTTCAACAGGATTATTGCCATAGACGGTTTCTCTTTTCGGGTCTCCCTGGTAAAGCCTTACACAACGCCCCCGGTGCAAATCGATGGCGGGTATAACCAACAACTAAACCACCTCATTCCAGACTGCCCTTGGTGGAAAGGGTTTCATCAAAGCCTTCTATGACAGAAGATGCTTCGTTCATTGCCCTGCCGGCAGCCTTAAAAGATGCCTCGATTATATGGTGTTTATTATGGCCATGATTCATAGTCAGATGCAAGTTGAATCTTCCTTCATTAACAAAAGCCTGCCAAAATTCCCTGAATAATTCTGAGTCCATCGCTCCGATCTGTCCCGGAGGAAAAGTAAAGTCGTAATGCAGCCAGGGTCTCCCGGATAAATCTGTTACTGCTGTTACAAGGGTTTCATCCATTGGTACTGCGCTGAACCCATAACGCTTGATCCCTTTTTTGCTTCCCAGGGCTTCATTCCAGGCTCGCCCAAGACAGATGCCTGTATCCTCAACAAGGTGGTGTGCATCAACTTCAATATCTCCTTCAGCCTTGATCATCAGGTCAAAAAACCCGTGACGGCACCAGAGGGCGAGCATGTGCTCGAAAAACGGTAGATTCGTTCTGAGATCAGACCGACCGTTTCCATTAAGGTTTAGGTCTAATACAATTGCGGTTTCTGCAGTTTTACGTTCGATGTTTACCTTGCGGTTCATTACTCTGCCTCCTTAACATAACAGCCCTGGCATGCGCTTCCAGCCCTTCCGCCCTTGCCAGTGCGGCAATTTGCGGCGCTGAATGATGCAGGGCAGCAGGTGAATAGCTAATAACATGCGACTTTTTTAAAAAATCAGATACCCCAAGCGGAGAAGCATAACGGGCCGCCGCCCCTGTAGGCAACACGTGATTCGAACCAGCCCAGTAATCTCCAAGTGATTCTGGCGTAAATGAGCCCATAAAGACAGCCCCTGCATTTTTAATTCTGTCAAGATAGCACCATGCATCTTTAAGGTGCAGTTCAAGGTGCTCGGGGGCCAGTTCATTTACTACGGACCATGCTTCATTAAGATTGGCAACTATAATAATTGCTCCCTGCTTTTTCAAAGACTGAAGGGCAATATTCTTTCTGGGTAGTGTTTCAAGCTGCTCCTGAAGATGTTCAGCCACCTGGCTGGAAAGCCTCTCGGAAGCAGTTATTAAAATTGAACGGGAAAGGGGGTCGTGTTCAGCCTGAGAAAGCAGGTCGGCAGCAATAAAATCGGGCCGAGCGCCTTCTTCTGCGACAATTACTATTTCACTGGGCCCGGCCAGCATATCAATCCCGACCTGCCCAAAAACTTCCTTTTTAGCAAGAGTAACAAAAATATTGCCGGGACCGACTATTTTTTGCACAGCTGGTATGCTTTCTGTACCGTAAGCCAGAGCGGCAATTGCCTGGGCCCCTCCGACACTGTAAACAGCAGTTGCACCAGCTTCATAAGCAGCAGCAAGAGTGATTGGATTAACTTTCCCATCGCTGTCCGGCGGAGTGCAGAGATAAATTTCCTCAACACCCGCCACAAGGGCCGGGATAACTGTCATCAATACCGATGATGGATATGCTGCCGTGCCTCCCGGGATATAAGCACCTACCTTTTGCAGAGGAAGTGAGCGCTGACCGGCCAACCATCCAGGCCCACTTTCCCACCAGTTTGTTTCAACCTGTTGGCGGTGAAAACGCTCTATATTATCTTTTGCTCCGCGGATGGCTTCCAGCAAAAAAACATCGGCCGATTTACCGGCCCGGGCCATTTCCTCTGCACTCACCTGCAGCTTTTGCAGGTCTGCCCGGTCATATTTTTTTGTATATTTTATCAGGGCAGGATCACCATTGCTGCGGACATCTGCAATTATATTTAAAACCTCTTTGTGCTCCTCATGATAATCGTGAAGTGCAATTTCAAAATGATCTTTTTTATACTTTTCAAAGGAACAAACGGGCAAAAGCATCGGTATTCTCCTAATCTGCAGCAAAAGTGATCTGCCGGTGAGGATATATGGAAAGAACAACCATATATTAACATAACACGCTATAAGCGTCAATTAAAGGCTAAAAGCCTTTTGTCAAATATGGCCTTGTTTTTAAAGCGCACTTGCTATTGAAACCTGTAATTGAAGTTTTTGCCGTACCATTGAACAGAGTTTGGAGATCAAGGTTTATAAATCAAAATACAGCCCAATTAAATCTCTCATTTTAGAATTATTGGTTATTTTGAAGCTGTTCGTTTTATGTTCGTCGAAAACATCAGTTAACAGGCAAATCAATCTGCTGATATTTTTATATGTTTGCTTCCATTCTGTCATTCTATAAACAGAAGTAGTTAACAGTTTGTTAGACAGTCAGTGAACGCATTGCAGACATAAATCCGGGGAAAGATATATTTATAACTTCGGCATTATGCACTGCCGTTTCACCCCCGGCAACCATTCCGGCCACTGCCAGGGCCATTGCGATACGGTGATCACCACAGCTTTCCACTTCCGAACCCTGCAAATCTTTTCCTCCCTCAATAATCATCCCATCTTTGGTTTCGCTTATATCTACTCCCATTTTTGCAAGCTGAGCACAGAGTTCGGAAATTCGATCCGCTTCTTTAACCCTTAACTCTGCAGCATCACTGATGGTAGTTTTCCCCTCGGCAAAGGCTGCGACCACGGCAATCACTGGTATTTCATCAATAAGGCGGGGAATTATATCCCCGCTTATAGATATGCCTTTAAGCGTATTTCCACCTCGAACCAGGATGTCGGCAACCGGCTCATTGCCCCAGTGACGCTTGTTTTTAAGTTCTATAGAAGCACCCATATTTTTAAGCACCTCGATAATTCCAGTGCGAGTTTGATTAACCCCGATATTTTTAAGGTATACTTCAGAATACGGAATAATTGCCGCAGCAGCGATAATAAAAGCTGCTGCTGAAATATCTCCCGGAACCAAAACCTGACCTGCCCTTAAACTAGGACGCCCCTGGAGGACAACCCTACGGTCGGTGCTTTCAATATCAGCTCCAAATCGAGCAAGCATCAACTCAGTATGGTTACGGCTCAGGCAAGGCTCTTCTACCACGGTTTTCCCTTCAGCATACAAACCAGCCAGCAGAACTGCCGATTTGACCTGGGCACTGGCCCGGGGAGATTTATACTCTATCCCCCGCAAATTGCCACCTTCTATGGTCAGCGGTAAAACATCTCCGCCCTCTGCACCTTCAATAACTGCGCCCATCACACTTAAAGGTTCAACTACCCTTTTCATCGGCCGCTTTCGCAAAGATTGGTCACCGGTAACCACCGTTTTGAAATCCTGTCCGGCCAGAATTCCCATCAGCAGTCGCGCAGTTGTTCCGGAATTTCCCGCATCCAGAGTTTTCCCGGGGTTTTTTAAGCTCATACCCCGTCCATAAATGAACAGG
>PWSG01000305.1 GCA_003564055.1 Syntrophomonadaceae bacterium | reverse complement strand
GACCTCTGCATAGGTTAAACCCATCTTCTCGGTTACACCGATGCGGAAATTTTCCACAAATATATCGGCCTTGCTGATCAGTTCATGCAGTATCTCTTTTGCCTTTTCTTCTCTTAAATTCAAGGTTACACTTTTTTTATTGCGGTTAAAAGAAAGGTAGTAGGCCGATTCTCCCTCTATAAATGGAGGACCCAGGGCTCTCGAGTCATCTCCCCTACCGGGTGTTTCAATCTTGATTACTTCGGCGCCCATATCGCCCAATTTCATCGTACAGTAAGGTCCGGCAATAAAACGGCTCAGGTCAACGATTTTTATTCCTGACAGCGGCTTTTGCATTTGCTTAATCCTCCTTTGTCTGCAAGTTAATTCTACGGGATCAACTGTAAGTCCTTCTGCCTTTTCCTCTTTTATTTCAACCCCGCAAGATGTATAATGTAAATTAAACATATGTTCGCATTAGGAGTGGTTACTGTTTATGGGCAAAAGGGTTATCTTTCTTGCCGATATGGAATCCTTCTACGCCAGCGTTGAAGCAGCACGCAATCCTTCGCTGCGCGGTAAACCGTTAGCTGTTTGCGGCGATCCCGCCCTGCGGCACGGTATTATTCTTGCCGCCAGCCGTGAAGCAAAGGCTTACGGCATTAAAACCGGCCAGCCAGCCTGGGAAGCAAGGCGGATGTGTCCCTGGGTGGTCTTTGTACACCCCCGCATGCAAGCCTATATTGATTGTTCGATACGCATAACCGGCATATTTGAGCGGTTTAGCGATCGCGTTTTTCCTTATTCAATCGATGAACAGTTTCTCGATCTAAGCGGCCTGGCTAGAATTTTCGGCCCGCCGTATGAAATTGCATCAACCTTAATAAGGCAGGTCTGGAAAGAAACCGGAATCCGCTGCCGAATCGGAATGGGCGAAAATCTCCTCCAGGCAAAAATGGCCTGCGACTGTTTTGCCAAAAAAAACAGCGGCGCTTTTTTTGAATTAAACAGTGAGAATTATGCCGCGCACGCCTGGCCGCTGCCAATAAAATCTCTATTTGGCGTAGGCCACCGCATGGAGCGCAATTTTCACCGGATCGGAGTACGCACCATTGGCCATCTGGCCAAACTGCCGCGTGAAATGCTTAAGCGCCGCTGGGGCATTAACGGTGAAGTTCTCTGGCTTAACGCCCACGGCATAGATTATTCCACTGTTGACCCCGGTGCGGCCCAAGAGCAAAAAGGAATCGGGCATACAGCCACGCTGCCCAGGGATTACCGCAAACAACAGGAAATAGAACTGGTCCTGCTGGAAATGACTGAAGAAGTCTGCGCACGGGCGCGGCGGCAGGAAAAGATCGGTTCAACAATCCACCTCTACTGCAAGGGAGCCGATTTTGACTGCCCAACCGGTTTTTCCCGTCAAAAAAAACTGCCCGAACCAACGGCAACGGCAGCAGAGGTTTATCCGGCAGTCAGGCTGCTTTTCCGCAAGCACTGGAACAGGATGCCGGTAAGGGCTGTCGGTATAAGCCTCACCGGGTTGACCGCCTACCGCCAGTTAAGACTGTCTTTTGCAGACTGCCTTAAACAGGAAGAGTCTTTAGCGGCAGTGGTGGACATGGTCCGCGAACGCTTCGGCAAAACAAGCCTTTTCAGGGCTTCTTCTTTAAAACCAGGAGCCCAGTTTTTACAGCGGGCCGGTAAAATTGGAGGGCATGATTCGTGAGTAAAAAAATTACCCAGCAGTTCCTGTGCAGCAAAATGATGCTGCCCGAGCACTGTTCAAACCTGCGGGAACATAACACCAAAAACCGGTGGGAAGAAAACCACCGCCGCCCAGACTTTGACGAACAGTTCCAGGAAGAGCTGCAGCAGATCCTGCTGGAGGCCTGCGCATCCCTTAAACTGCTCCGGGTAGTCCTTTTAGAGGAAAGCGGCTACCGCACCATCACAGGAGTGCCGCGGCACACCGACCCGGAATCGGGAATAATATATTTCGACACCGGCGAACCAAAAATGATCCCGGTCAGGGCCGAAGCAATCATAAAACTTGACTTCAAATAGTATTTTGACCGAGCCGGCAATACTTTCTATGCATAATTAAAATAATACCCAGATAATCATCGCTGCGTCATTATTTTTGCTGCGCAAGCGCCTTTGCCTGTAATTTTTGCCTGGCCTGGAAAACAAGCCCTTCAACCAGCTCATCCCGGTTGGCATTATCCTTGCCATCGTAATAAACCGTAACAATTGGTATGCCAAGTTCTTCCTGCAGGGGTCTCTGCTGGGCTTCAACAACCGAACCCGGCATGCAGGTAAAAGGCGCAACAAAAACGGCTCCTTCGACCCTTTCCCGCCCGGCAAAAGCTGCAGCACGGCCAATAGTCATTGGTGGTTCGCCCCCGTAATGGCTGGAAACATATTTTGCTGCCCGCTCCATAATTTCCTGAGGTGCAGGTTCCTCAAACCCTGCAAGTAATTTTCCAGCCGCCCTTTCAAGAGCAACTTCGTCGCGATGGGCAATTTTAACAATCTGCTTGTAAACAGCCTGTTTTATATAGTCTGTAAGCCTGCGGTTTAGCTTAAAACTTTTTAGCGCTTCAAGGTAGTCAATATAAATAGTATAAGAAAATATCTCGGTTGCAGGTGCAATATTTACCTCTCCGCCTGCCTGCTCTATCTTCTTAATTACTGACTGGTTGCAGCGATCATCAAGGCGGACATAGAATTCTCCGTTTAGCAATATTTGAGGTTTGGCTTCTCCTGAAACCTCTATAAGGTTAAATTCGTCTGAAGCATCACTGATCAATTTTTCGAATGGCTTTCTGTAACTGCCTGTCAGCAAGCTGGTTATCTTAAAGTCAAACTGTTCTATTTTAGTAAACAATCTGTGGCTGTATTTTTCAAAAACAGCATCTGCGCTTCCCTCTTCAAGTTCATAAGGCCTGACCCTGTGCAGCATCTTGTAGAGCAAATCCATAGCCAGTAAAGCGTTATAGATGCCGATTATAAAGCCAAATCCGAAACGCCTGGTGATATCGTTCAATTTTATAGAACATACCCTCTTTTTACCAAATCCAGCTCTGTCCACATTAAGAGACTGTATTGGGGCATAAAGTCCGTAACGACAGGGTCCGCAGGCCCAGCCCTGGAAAAAGACTTCACCGTTGTCATCGGCGCTGCCCTTTTTGTGAAGATAACTTAGGTAGTCCTGCATGTTCTGAATAAAGGGCAGGCACTCTTCACCATTAACATATCGCTGAGCCAGGGAAAGATCACCGCTTTTGCCGCGGGGTATTATTTCTGCTTCCAGACCGTAACATCTGAACATGGCAGCAAAAACATCAGAATGGTAAGTCGGTTCCGGAATTAAAATCTTACCCCAGCCATCTTCTGCTATTGAACGGGTAGAAGATGAAAGCTGAACAATCTCTTGAGAGGATGTTTTTGACAGGCAGGTATTACGGAAAGCTTCAAGCCTGGTAATCATTCCTGCTGCGCCAGTGTGCTCATCGAGGGTCAGGCGCAGGTAATTGGTTAATCCGCTTAAATAGTGACGCAGCATTGCATTTGGCCCACATTTAAATGGATCCAGCAGAATCAGGTTAATTGAAGGCAGTCCTGTTTTTTTATGTTTTTCATTCAGGAAATTAATCAAGATAACTGCAGAAAGCATTTTCTGCATTTGGGCAGGATAAATATTTTCAAGGTTTTCAACCTGCTCTTTTAAATAAACTTCAAATTCAGACCTGCAGGGGTCTAGATAAGCAGACTTGATTTTACCTTCATACCAGGCCTGCAGGTAAAAAAGGAAGTACTCGTGGGGGACAGCCATTAAACCGCTTTGACGGGCATAGCTCATCGTTTTTTTCGATACAAACTGATCATAGAGGGTATAACCGCGGCTTAACAAAACAACTGCCGCCCTTTCCCGGTTTTCTTTCAGATCCCTGAACATTGTTTCGGCAGCCGCTACTATTTTTTGATTAAAAATATCATGGGCCTTATATGCTGACTGCAGGGACCGTTCCAGCTGCCTTTCACTGTAAGCATTTCCGAGAAGTTTTTTTGCTACGGGGCGCAGCTGCTCCTTGATGCCACCATAGCCGGAGCGGTAATTAAACTGGGCATACAGCACCTGGTCGGGATCAAGACCAACTGAATTGATAACCGTACCGCGCAGTGT
>PWSG01000295.1 GCA_003564055.1 Syntrophomonadaceae bacterium | reverse complement strand
GAAAGGAGTAGATAGTCAATGGGTTTAACCGGTTTAGAGATTTATAAGCATTTACCCAAGACAAACTGTAAAGACTGTGGTTCACCAACCTGCCTGGCTTTTGCCATGGCTTTAGCCAGCGGCAAAGCTTCTCTTGACGCCTGCCCGCATGTCACAGATGAGGCGAAGGAGGCGCTTGATTCTGCATCGGCACCTCCAATTAAACTGGTCAAGGTCGGTACCGGAGACCATGTTGTAGAGCTTGGAGAGGAGACAGAAATATTCCGTCATGATAAGCGGTTTTTCCATCCTACAGGTGTCGCAGTTTTAATAAGTGATACTGAAGATGTTGCCGCCAAAGCTGAAAAGTTTGACAACCTTGAGTTCCACCGTGTTGGAATGGACTTTGTTACCGATATGGTTGCAGTAAAATGTGACTCCGGTGATGCTGCCAAGTTCAAGGAAGCAGTTGAAACGGTTGCCGGCAAAACAGAAAAGGCAATGGTTTTAATGGCAGATGATCCGGCCGCGATGGAAGCAGCGCTTGAAGTTGCTGCTGACCGTAAACCGCTGGTTTGCGCTGCCACAGCAGACAACTTTGAAAAAATGACTGAACTGGCCAAGGGTAAGGAGTGCCCGCTGGTTGTTCAGGGTAAAGACCTCAGCGAAACAGCTGAACTGGTCGGTAAAGTTGAAGGACTTGGCCATAAAGATCTTGTTCTCGACGGTGGAGCGCGCGAAACCAGCAAAGTGCTGGCAGACTTAACCCAGTTCCGCCGCCTGGCAGTCAGGAAGAAGTTCCGTCCGTTTGGCTATCCCGCCATTGCTTTTACAACAAAGGAAGATGCACGCGAAGAAATAGTGCAGGCCGGTGTTTATATGAGCAAATACGCTGATGTAGTAGTTTTGAAAGCATGTGAAAAGCAGCAGCTGCTGCCGCTGTTATCATGGCGCCTGAATCTTTACACCGACCCGCAAAAACCAATTGCCGTTGAGGCAAAATTATATGATGTCGGTGAACCGACTGAAGATTCACCCGTATACCTGACTACTAACTTCTCACTCACTTACTTTATTGTCGAGGGGGAAGTGGAGAGTTCACGTATCCCAAGCCGTATCCTTTCAGTTGACACCGGTGGGGTTTCGGTTCTGACGGCATACGCTGATAATAAGCTTTCCGCCGAAACGATTACCGAAGCGATTAAAGGCTGTGGTCTTGAGGATAAAGTCAAACACCGTAAGATTGTTATTCCGGGCCACGTTGCCGTGTTGAAGGGCGCCCTGGAAGAAGAATCAGGGTGGGAAGTTGTTGTTGGGCCGCGTGAAGCATCCGGAATCACCAAGTTCGCCAAAGACAACTTCGCATAAAGTTTGCTTTCGAAAGAAGTAAATAAGCAGCTTTTTTAAATCAGAAGCAAACTGCCGATCTGTCCATCGAAGGAAAAGGCAGGAATTAAATAGAACGGAAGCTGCTTGACAAAAGATATTTAACAGGCTCCATCTCACCTTAAAGGGTGAATGGCAGGGGTGGGAGTGAGAAGCACAAAACAACTCCTCTCCGGTTGAATTACTAAATGAAAGGAGTATTTATATGGCTGTAGAAATCCTGAAGGAAAAATATAGAAGTAAGGTTGGCGAGGTAACGCTTGGCGCTACCAAGGATGATGGGGGGACTCGCAGTCACACCATAACCGTTGGGGGTGAATCAGCGCTGCCTTTTCTTCATTTTGAAGGAGAAATACCGAATCGACCGGTATTAGCTCTTGAAGTTTGGGATATAGCTCCCGAGGACTGGGATCCATGCATGGAAAAGTTCTATGGAGATGTTTGGGACGATCCGGGCAAATGGGCCAAAAAATGCGTCGAAGAATATGGCGCCGATTTAATCCAGGTACGCCTTAAAGGCGCAGATCCGGATCTTAACGATACTTCTCCTGAAGATTGTGCGGCAGCAGTAAAGAAGGTTCTTGAAGCTGTAGGCGTTCCCTTGATTGTTGTCGGCTGCGGAAAATCGGAAAAAGACGCTAAAATTTATAACCCAATTGCCGAAGCTGCAGCGGGTGAAAACATTTTACTGGGGGTTGCCGAACTTGAAGATTACAAGCCTGTTACCAGTGCCTGCATGGCAAACAACCACCTGGTTATTGCCCAGTCGCCTATCGACATCAATATCTGCAAGCAGCTTAATATTTTGATTGCGGAGATGAGTACTGCAATGGCTAACAGGATTATAATCGATCCGACTATTGCAGCCCTTGGTTACGGTATTGAATATTCTTACTCAATTATGGAACGTGCCCGTAATGGTGCTTTGCAGGGGGATAAGATGCTGGCTATGCCGATGATCGGAAACGTTGGGCTCGAAGTATGGAGGACCAAGGAAGCAAATACTCCTGAGGAAGATGAACCTGGCTGGGGCGAGCAGGAGGAGCGCGGTTTACTATGGGAAGCAACAACGGCGATGGCATACCTGCAGTCGGGTATCGATATTATGGTTATGCGTCATCCTGAAGCTCTCAAGGTTATTAAGGGTAATATTGATGATCTTATGAAAGATAATAGCTACTAAAAATGGCCGCCCGTTAAGAGGGGAAACTGCCGTTTTTTCTCCTAACGGGCGGGAATAGCAGAAAAAATTGCCCTCTGTCAGCAGCAAAAAAAAGCATTTTCTTTAACCTGAATAAGATAGTTTAGGGTACTGTGTTACCTTACCCATCAGTCTAATGGTTAAGTACTATATATGAGGAGGCATCCCAATGATAATTATCGGCGAACGTATAAACGGTATGTTTAAAGATATTGCCGGGGCTATTAATGATCGCGATCCTGCTCCGGTTCAGGAGTGGGCAAAAAAGCAGGAACAAAATGGCGCTCACTATCTTGATATTAACGTCGGCCCCAGCTCTACTGAACCCATTGAAGCGATGAAGTGGTTGGTTGAGGTTGCTCAGGAAGCGAGCGATCTGCCATTATGCCTGGATTCAACCAAGTATGACGCAATTGAAGAAGGCCTTAAAGTTTGTAAACAGCCGGCTATGATTAACTCGGTTCCTGCTGAAATGCCGAAAATGGAGCGGGTCTTTGCCATGGCAGCCGAGCATGGTGCAGAAGTAATTGCCCTGACCATGAATGAAGAAGGTATACCCAAAGATGCTGACAGCAGAATCGGTTTTGCGGCTGAGCTTGTCGCTACAGCCGATGCTTTCGGTATATCTCCCGATATGCTCTATATAGACCCCCTGGTTTTACCCTGTAATGTAGCCCAGGACCACGGACCAGAAGTTATGAGAACACTTCGTGAAATCAAGCTTATTTCTGATCCTGCTCCTAAAACTGTGGTTGGTTTAAGTAATGTTTCCCAGGGAACTAAAAACCGCGAACTAATTAATCGCACTTTCGCTGTTATGGCCATGGCAAACGGACTTGATGCCGGTATTGTCGATGCCAATGACGATGAACTAATGGCCGCTATTGCTTCAGCACGTATAATTCTGAACATGGACATTTATTGTGATTCTTACGTGGATGTCTTTATTCAGCGTAATCGTTAGAGCTGAAGTATGGTAAAATATAAAACATAATTTGTTGGAAGGGAAGGTGACTATATGATAATCGCAGAAAGAAAGCCGCTTGAAGAAATCGCGGCTATGGCTGCGCCATTCAAGAAAGTTTGCGTGCTCGGGTGTAATACCTGTGTTGCAGTTTGTATGGCCGGCGGTCAGAAAGAAGCCGAAGAAACAGCGGCGCTTCTCCGCATCCACCGCAAGAAAAATAACATTGGCGGTGAAGTGGAAGTATTTTCGATTGAAAGACAGTGCGAGTATGAAATGATCGATGAGGTTTTAGAAAAACTTAAAAGCTATGACCTGATTGTATCGCTTGCCTGCGGAGTAGGAGTTCAGACTATGGTTGAGCATGTTAACTCTTTAAGAGTAGTTCCCGGTCTAAATACAACCTCGATGGGTTATCCTACCGAGCAGGGCGTCTGGAAAGAGAATTGTCTTGGCTGTGGCGACTGTGTGCTGCATCTGACGATGGGAATCTGTCCAATTACCCGCTGTTGTAAAAGCATCCTCAATGGGCCCTGCGGCGGTTCTGCCGAGGGCAAATGTGAGCTGGGTAAAGATGTTGATTGTGCCTGGCAATTAATTCACGATCGTCTCGCCGCTTTTGGCCGTGTTGGTGATAT
>PWSG01000175.1 GCA_003564055.1 Syntrophomonadaceae bacterium | reverse complement strand
GCAAATCGGGGTTACCTTTGAAGAAAAAAATCTTTACCTTGAAATGAACGCTGTAGAAAATTTGAACTTTTTTGCTTCTCTCTTTGGTATTCGAAATCCCGGCTCGATGGAAGCTTTAAAGCGTGTAGGGCTTGCGGATCGGGCTAAAGATCGTGTTTCCAACTATTCAAAGGGGATGCGGCAGCGCCTGATGCTTGCTCGCGCTTTTATCAATAAGCCCAAAGTATTATTTCTAGATGAGCCGACAGATGGTCTTGACCCGGTAACAGCAGCAGCTATCAGGAAAACTATCAAGGAAGAAGCAGACAGGGGAGCATCTGTGCTGCTGACTACACATAATATGTTTGAAGCAGATGAACTCTCAGATCGGGTTGCTTTTATAAACGAGGGCGAGATAGTGGCTCTTGACACTGCTGAAAACCTGAAACTTAAATATGGCAAAAGATCTGTGCGGGTCCGCCTTCGTGAAGGGGACAGTGTGCGCGAAGAAAAACTGCCCCTGGACGGAGAGAAGTCATCAGCGCGCTTGAGTGAACTGGCTGCTTCACCCGACTTGATGACAATTCATACTGAAGAGGCTACCCTGGAAGGAATCTTTATTCGGCTAACCGGCAGGGGGCTTATGGGGTGAAAAATAATGTGTCTAACAGCGGACTTCTTTTTGCTATTTTAAAAAAAGACATCCAAGTCTACAGTCGTAATATGATTTACCTGTTCCTGACTGTACTTAGCCTGGTCTTTTTTGTCACGATTTTCTGGCTGGTGCCCGATACGGTAGATGAAGATATTACCCTTGGTATTACGCCTCCTCTATCCACGCTGTTAAGTGAAGGGCGGGAGTTTCTGCAGGCTCATGGAGTTCCCCCAGAGCTTCTGGAGGAGTTAGCCGGGATTGAATCTGCTTTTGATGAAGAAGGTTTTATGCTGGTTGAATTTGAAAAAGAAGAACCTTTAAGAAAAGCGGTCAGCGGGGAACTGGAAGTCTACTTAATTGACCAGGGTCAGTTTATAACCATTGATCCGGACAGCGATCAACAGGCCCCCGATGATGCCATTAAAATAAACCTCGATATTGGCATGTCATTTCCCTATACTTTTTTAAGCGATGCAATACTGGGTGAGCAATCAACAGTTATTGTCTTTGCCGATGCTGCTGTACCTGGAGAAATCAGGGGCGCCATGCAGGGGTTAATCCGTGAAATTGCTTTTCAGCTGGCCGGGCATGAACTGCCTGTTGAACTGCCGGATGAGGAAACAATCATTTTAGGGAACGACCGTCTGGGAGACCAGATATCGATGCGAGCCAAAATGAGGCCGCTTATTGCTTTCTTTATCATGATGATGGAAACGTTTGCTCTTGCTTCGCTTATCTCTAATGAAGTCCTGCAGCGTACAGTTACAGCACTTACGGTCACGCCAATGCGAACCTGGCACTTTCTATTGGCTAAAACTATATTTGGAACTGCGCTGGCTATGAGCCAGGCAGTAATAATTCTAATCTTTGTCAGGGCGTTTACTGCTGAAAACTGGCCCCTGCTCTTGTTAATCATACTGCTTGGTTCACTGCTTTTTACTGCTGTAGCGATGCTTGTCGGAGCAGCCGGGAAGGATTTTATCGGCCAACTGATGCTTAGCATGCTATTTATAATACCGCTGATGATTCCAGCTTTTGCCGTGCTTTTTCCAGGTTCTGCAGCAGCATGGGTCAGAATCTTGCCCAGCTACCCTATTGTCAGGTTGCTCTATGATGTAACTATCCACGGTTCTCTCTGGTCAGACTCAATAAATTCAATTGCTTACGCAGTTTTATGGGGCATTGTTCTTTTCAGCGTGGGACTTTTTGTTTTAAAAAGAAAGGTGGCTTCCCTTTGAACATAGGAAGAGTGTTAAGAATTCTGTTTAAAGATTTTTCGGTTGGTCCGCGGAAGCCGTTTTTTATCTGGGCACTGGTAATGCCTTTTGCTTTAACGCTCCTATTTCAATTTGCCTTTGGGTCTCTTTTTGAACCAAAACCGAGGGTGGGTATAGTTGACCTGGGCAATTCAGCCCTTACCGGTGCAGTACAAGAATTGGAAGGCTTTGAAGTGTCAATTTTACAGGATGAAGAAGAACTAATTAAAAAAGTAGAAGAGCATGATTTCGATGCCGGTTTGGTGTTTCCTGTTAATTTTGATGAGGCAGTAAAGTCAGGAAATAAACCGGTGCTTGAATTTTATATCAGCGGAGAAAGCCTGGCTTCAAACCGGATCGTTATCAGTGTAACTACCATAGAAATGATCCGTGCCCTGGAAGGCAGCGAACCACCGGTTGATGTTCAAATGGTTTACTTTGGTGAACCCGGCTTACCAATTTCTATAAGACTTGTTCCGGTAATTGTCTTTTATGCCCTGGTAATGGCCGGAATCTGGGTGCCAAGCTCCAGCCTTGTAGAGGAAAAAGAAAAAGGAACTCTGACCGCCTTGCTGGTTACATCAGCGAGGCTAAATGAAGTGCTTGCTGCCAAGTGGCTGCTTGGCTTTATTTTTGCTATTTTTTTGGCTTCTGCCACCCTGTTTTTAAACCAGGCTTTTGGGCCGCGCCCGTTGGAGGTAATGGTAGTGGTTATCATCGCCGCTGCGCTTACATCCATGATTGGTCTTCTGATCGGTATTTACTCGAAGACAGCAACAATGCTTTTTACACTGATCAAAAGCCTCGGTATATTTCTATTTATTCCTGTTGTTTTTTATCTATTTCCGGAGTGGCCGCAATGGATAGCCAAAATTTTTCCTCTTTACTGGATTATCAGTCCTATCTGGGAAGTATCAGTTATGGGTGAGTCTTTAGACACGGTCTGGCTTGAGATTCTGGTTGCTGTAGCCATTACCCTGGCCATGATACCTCCACTGCTTTTGTTGAAAAAACGGATCATTTCTTAATGCTATGGATTTATAAAATAAATGCAAAACCCATGGATATAAGCAGCAGGCTGCATAGCGAATTTTTAAACAATAGCCCTGCTGGTGAAAGATGCAGGTGAGGGCTCTGGATAAATACATAAACAGCACAAAATAGACTTCTTTGAATTAGTTTCAGTCGGTGTGAGTTTTTAAAAGCATACTAACTTGGCTTTGCTTCATTTAATTTTTCCAGTAATTTTGGCAAAGCAACGCTTATTAGTACACCCATAGTTGTTTTAGTAAGGTCAACCAGCATCAACTGCTGGTATTCACCAAAAACTACAATCACAACCACATGATCATTCTCTAGCTGTACAAGATAATAACTGCCAAGTCCGGGGACGTTTGAGCCCTGCAGTATTTTATCCAGCACACGCGTAACCTCGTTAAAGAGGACAATCATCTTGGGTTGCAAGTTGTCTCCTGCAAGCGATTTAGCTTCACCTTTGCTGTGCCAAATGTCTGTGGTGACAACTCCGTTACCCAGTTCTGACTTAAGTTCTTTAATTGCCTCTTGGAAAACCTCATTTTCACTCATCTGCATCCCCCTTTGCTATTTTTGATAAGCAAATATTGACCATAAACATAGCTCGCATATGGGCCAGAAAACCAATGATTATATTCGGAGTTATTTTTTTGTTAAAAACCATAAAACATCTGCTTTTGCCGGACAGCTAAAATTTACTAACTTGTAGCACAATTTCCCCGGGCAAAGACAATTACTATTGTCCGCATTAAAAGAACATAGGAAAGTCTGACCCTGTAAACCAGTTTATCAATGAAAGTAAAATATAGCTCTCTTAAACAAATCGGTTACTCTGTTATCAGGCAGTTCTTTTTTTTCGCAGCAATATTAATCCTTCATAAATGACCTTAGCAGTTCAGGCATTGCATCGGCTACTCTCTGCAGGGGTTTTGCAATTCTGTCAGCCAGGACTATTCCCACAATTGCTACAATAACTGCAGTAGCAATACCGATCAGCAGCATGTTAAAAAGTGCTGCGTTTAAAGTGGCAAATGCTTCGGCATGTTCAACTTCGACCACCAGACCTACAGGGTGATGGCCAAAACGGGTCACTTTCAAAGTTCCAAGCACCATCTCACCCATGTAATTTTCATACTCGGCGGTAGTTATATAGCCCATGTTGCCTCTCCTGATCTCATCACTGAGAATACTTACAGCCCGGGTGTTAATGCTGTCAAAACGGGAGGCATTATATTCTTGACCACCGAGAGTGGTGTC
>PWSG01000112.1 GCA_003564055.1 Syntrophomonadaceae bacterium | reverse complement strand
CATGCAGTAATAGTGCAACGGAGCACCGCGGGTGTCAAGAAAGTCACCGCCATTGTATGTGATCGAGTCGATGTCGCCGCCCATCGTATACACACAAGACGCCCGAGAGTGGTGTTGAGTCCGGGCTTTCGCACCAGGCCAGAATCTCTGCCACCTGCAACGACGCAATAAGCGCCGGGATATGTGGCAGAATGGGTTTTGCGGCAGGTGCCCTGGCGGCAAAATCTGGGCCAAATGCGTCAGAATAGCCACACCCGGGCAGCAGGGTCGTGCTTTGCCCATACCACAGCTCAACGCCTCCGTGGAAGATTGGGGCGGCAAGAGCTTGTGCTATTGGCTCTATTCCGGCGCGGGCGCCAAAGCTGTCCAGGCAGTCAAGGAGGGCGCTGTGAGCCGCCTGCGGTGCGGCTGCCGACGAACCTTGCGGCGCATGCGGTGGGCTCTGGTGCTGCTCGTTGTAGGCGGTGGCGTTCAAGGCGCGCACATGAGCGACTGCCTGAATTCCGGGATTGATTGCGGTCAGGCGCTCCACGGCAAGCGTGGCCTTGGGTTGTCCAAGGTCCTGAGGTGTATACAGAGCCTGGCGGTTGAGGTCTGGTGCATCGAGTACGGCAGGGTCCCAAATCTCCAACTGAACCGGCGCTATGCGAACCAGGAGTTCAAGCAGATGACAGCCAAGACCTCCTGCACCGGCCACAATGAAACGAGTGCTGAGCAACCGATGGCGAGCATTCTCGGAGAGCAACTCATAGTGCCTGAGGTACCGCTCATTGCGCAACGCATCAGTAGGTTTGGACATCAACATCGGCCTCGGTCGCGCTCTGCACCTGCACAAATACGCGGTTTGGCAAACAGGCAATCCACTGACCCGCCTGGGAGACCCAACCGGAACCAACGCAAATCTTGTCGCGACAGGGTGAGTCTATTACACGAATCTCACCGTTGGCGATCTCTATCTGGGTTGGCCCTAAAGGTCCTTCAACCGAGAAACTGTGGTCAACCGCAAGTGAGTAGATGTAGTCACGGCCCTCTGCCTGTATGCGTACCTGATTCCCGCGCACGGCATCGGTATACGCGAAGACCCAGAAAGCCGCCAGCACCAGGAGCGCCACCAAAAAAGACAGGTAGTCAAAGAGTCGAAGTCTCATACTCGGTATTCCAAGAAGGCGCTGCTACTTGCGCCGATGCTACTGACGCCGCTTATCACGGACGTAGACATTGCGCGCCGGTGAGTTGTCGCTTCCTCTTTCATCTAACTCAAAGAGGCCGACAGCTTTCACCAACTCACCAAGTTTGACGTAGCCATAGTTGCGAGGATCAAACTCGGAGGACTTATTGGCAATATTCTGCCCAACAGTAGCGAGGTGCGCCCAACCGTTTTCATTAGCCGAGTCTTCAACCGCGTTCCTCAGCAGGTTTACGAGCTTGGTGTCGCTCCGCAGATCCTTACTTGGGCGGCGTGGGGCGCTCTGAGGTTCGGACTCGCTCTCACGCATGTCCTTCCGCAGGATCTCGGTATATATGAACATGTCACAGGCGCCGACAAAGGCCTTGGGCGTCTTCTTCTCACCAAAGCCGTAGACCGTGAGACCCGCCTCTCGGATGCGGGCCGCAATGCGGGTGAAGTCACTGTCACTGGAGACTATGCAGAATCCGTCCATTGCACCGGTGAAGAGAATGTCCATTGCGTCTATGATCATGGCACTGTCGGTAGAGTTCTTGCCCTGGGTGTAGCTGAACTGCTGTATGGGCTGCACCGAGTGCTCAAGCAGCACATCCTTCCAGCCCTTGAGGTTCGGGCTGGTCCAGTCACCATAGATGCGCTTAACGCTTGCTACGCCATATTTGGCAATTTCTTCGAGAAGACCTTCAATAATTGAGCCCTGGGTGTTATCTGCGTCTATGAGCACCGCAAGGCGATGTTGTTTATCAGTATTTGTCATCACTCCTATACTAATCCATTCACCGGGGATGCACAATGCGTTTCTTTTTTGCTATATTCGTTCGGAATCGTGACGACGCAGTTTTTCGGCCTGGCAGTTTCCTATCTCTTTGTGTTTGGCATCCTTGGGTTTGCAGGTCTCCTTTTGCGCGCGGGCCTCGTCAGTTCCTTCACCAGCCGAAAGATCGTGCATATCGGCGTATCACACTGGTGGTTCATTGCTGTGTATTTCTTTGAGCACACCTTTATCGCCGTCATTGGCCCCTTAAGCTTTGTCGCCTTGAACTACATCTCGTACCGAAAACATCTGTTCGCTGCCATGGAAGACCCCGAGCACGAGAAGAACCTCGGCACAGTATACTTCCCGATTGCTCTGCTGATCCTGGTTCTCTGGAGTTGGGCAGGAGAGTTGAGTTTCACTCAGGGAGGAGTTGCGATGGCGGCTCTTGGCTATGGCGACGGCCTTGCGGCGCTGGCAGGCAGGAAGCTCGGACACACCAGCTTTCAGGCCCCCGGGGGGCACAAGACCTTTGTCGGAGTGGCAGTAATGATGGTGGCCGTATTTTCCGTCTCTGCGTTTCTCATAGCAGGTGCCAATACCGGTGCCCCGGTACTGCTAACTGCCGGAATAATTGCGCTCGTTGCTACATCGACCGAAATCATGACCCCGTGGGGGTTAGATAATCTTACAATTCCTTTGGTGACCGCTATGGTCACTCGCGTGGTACTGCCCTTATGAACGCAGAAATTATTGCTCCTCTTCTTAATGCCTTGGTGGCCTCCACTGCTTACATAAAACGGAGCGTCGATGGAACCGGCGCGACCGCTGGCTTCCTCATGGGAACCCTTATCTACCTTGCGGGTGGGCCGTGGTTCTGGACTCTCTTGATTCTCTTCTTTGTCTCCGCAAGCACGATCAGTCGCATTCCCGGTAAGAGAGGCTCGGCGGGCGGTACTGCCTCAGCCCAACTTCGTGGAAGCCGTCGTGACCACGTCCAAGTGTTTGCTAATGGGGCGCCAGCCTTGATGGTTGCTTTGGTTTACGCGGCAATGCCCGGTCTTGAGTTGGGAGTTCTTTTTGCGGTTGCCATAGCCTCGGCAAATGCAGCCTCGGCTGATGCGCTGCGTGCCTTGGAGGGCCATGCGCTCGGCGAAGACTTCGCGCCCGCTAGCACACGGTCAATATCCGCTCAGCTCTATGGGGTAAGACAGTGGCAGGACCTCTTTACCCCACGTCAACGACTCAGCCTTGCCGTCCTAGGGTGCCAGCTCCGGCCAGCGAAACGCGAGGTCGCATCCATTGGCTTGCCTGACGCTTGGCAGGATGCCATCATCGACGCACTCTGCTTGAGTCTCGATCGGCTTGTTTGTTTCATGTGCGTCAACACTCGTTGGAAGACAGACGCCGACTCAATGACAGACGCGTTTTCTCGATTCTCGATCTCACTGTTGTGGGATTTTGCCGAGGCAAATCCCTTAGGGACCGCGGCAGGCGGGTTCATTCGCTGCAATGACCGCATCGCAACGGCTTACGACACGCTACTGAGCACTCTGCGCGATCCCGAAAAGAGCCACGTACATCATGGGTCTGCCGGTGACCTAGCTACGTCGAAACCGTTCGATCTAGTGATCACTGATCCACCATATTACCAAGCCGTCTCCTACGCCGACCTGTCGGATTTCTTCTATTCATGGCTTCGTGGGTTTCAGCCTCGCGGCCTATGCGAGTTTGAGGCGAGGTCGAGCGAAAAGGCCAAGGAGTTCGTTCAACATATACGAGCGGACAAGTCGCGGGAAGAAGAGAAGACCAAATACGAAGGCCAGATGGCCGAGGCCTTCACGAGGGCCCGCGCAATCCTGAGTGATCAGGGGCGCTTTGTATGCGTGTTCGCACATAAGGAACCAGATGCGTGGGAGACATTAGTGTCTGCCATCATCAGCGCCGGGTTTGTTGTGACTGGCAGTTGGCCTGTTCAGACAGAAATGCCCTCGCGGCAACGGGGTGCCGGTGTTGCAGCGTTGGCCTCCTCTGTGTGGCTCATTTGCCGCCCACGCCCCGCCACCGCCCGTCCTGGCTGGGACAACAACGTCTTGGAGGAGATGAAGGACAACATTGCCGTGCGACTGCGTGAGTACTGGGACGCCGGAATCCGCGGCCCCGACTTCGTCTGGGCGGCGACCGGCCCGGCAATGGAGGCGTACAGCAAACACCCCGTGGTGCGCAAGGCCAACGAGCCGAACGCCACGAT
>PWSG01000137.1 GCA_003564055.1 Syntrophomonadaceae bacterium | reverse complement strand
CGCTTCCCTGACAGCCTCTTTTTCGGAAGCCCCGTTGTAAGTGGCCATCAGGAACACACCGTTATAGATAATTTCATATTCTTTGCCCCTGCGCTGAAGCTGTATTTCTCCCTTAGCCCCCTGCAGTCTTCCTATAACTTCCGGGGACTGCCCTGACCAGCTCAATTTTTTCCACTTCCAATCAACTGCTTGTATTATTTACAGTTAACTAAAATAACAAATTAACAGTCCCTGTTAGTAACTACTGATATGGAAGTGCATGTCAACCCCAAATTTTGCAGCGGTAGTTTCTTAAGCTTTTCCAGATCAACAACTACAGTATTTAAACCCTGCTACCTTTAGAAAACTTATACTACGGCCAGCAGAAACCCCGGTACGCTCCTTAAAAGGCACGACGGGTAAGGCTTCTGCCCAAAAATTTTCTTTCAGGCATCAAGCAAATATTATGAGAAGGCAGGAACAGCTAGAAGACTATTGATCAGACTGATATACGCGGGTTGGTTACCGCAGAACCTGGATCCGTCGGGAGCTGCCTCAGTCTCAGGACGTGATTTCAGGCTAAAAGCCTTTAGCAAAGGGTAGTTACTCCTGTTATTATAAAACTGCCGCTAAATTTGGCGTAGAGTTTATGTCCTTTAAACTGCACTGAACAAAATTTAGTCAACCAGGCTAATACGACCCAGAAGCTGGGCATTTAAAGCAACTATGACTGTGCTGACCGACATAACCACAGCTCCTGCTGCCATCGGCATTACAAAACCTACCGGGGCAAGAATTCCTGCAGCCAATGGAATAGCAAACAGGCTATAGCCGTTAGCCCAGGCCAGATTCTACAGCATTTTACTGTAAACGCTTCTTGAAAGCTTAAGTAAACGGACAACATCACGGGGATCATTTTTAACCAAAATAATCCCGGCTGATTCTACGGCCACATCTGTACCTGCCCCGATAGCCAGGCCAATATCAGCCAGAACCAGGGCCGGAGTATCTTTCGCACCGTCACCTACCATTGCTACCGTGTAACCTTGTTTTTGTAGTTTTTCAACAATCTCAGCCTTGTTTTCGGGCAATATTTCTGCATAAACTTCATCTATGTTTAGCTGTTTGGCAGCACTTTTTGCCGCTTCCCGGCTATCTCCGGTAAGCATCACTACTTTGATGCCCAGTATTTGAAGGTTTTTTATCGCTTCAAGAGACTCATCACGAACAGTATCACTGAAAGACAGGTAACCTGCCACCTTATTGCCAATCACAACATAAGCCAGACCATGTCCGCTTTTTGAGGTATCATCCTCAACCAATCTTTCCTCCAGATGCTTTTCACTGTATAGTTGCTCAAGTAAATTAGGCCCACCTACATAGATAGTTTGCCCCTCTATTTTTGCCTTAATACCGCGGCCGGGCAGCGCTTCAAATGATTCCACTTTCGGAAGCTCAAGCTTGCGCCCTTTAGCCGTTTCAATAATTGTCCGGGCAATGCTGTGCTCTGAATCTTTTTCTGCAGCTGCAGCCAAACGCAGCAATTGATCTTCGGTCAGATTATCAGTGAGATTTTTTATTCCAGTTAAACTCAGCTCACCGCTGGTCAGGGTTCCGGTTTTATCAAACACAACACAATCAACCTGTCGGGATTTTTCCAGGGCCAGGCGATCTTTAACCAGAAGGCCATTACGGGCAGCTATAGTAGTCGAAATCGCCACTACAAGGGGAATGGCAAGGCCAAGAGCATGAGGGCAGGCAATTACAAGCACGGTGACTACACGTTCCATAATAAATACTGTGCCGGCATTAAAGTATGTCCAAACCAGGGCAGTAACAAGCGCAGCACTGAGAGCAATTATGGTCAGGTAAAACGCCGCCTTATCAGCTATAACCTGGGTCCGTGAACGTGAAGTCTGGGCTTGCTCAACCAGGCGCATGATCCCTGCCAAAACCGTATTATCCTCTGCTTCTTCCACCTCAACCCGCAGGGATCCATCTTCATTAAGTGAACCGGCAATTACTTTATCTTCTACTGTTTTGTAAATAGGCTTGGATTCGCCGGTAATTACAGCCTCGTTAACAAATGATTCACCCTGGATTACTTTCCCGTCCGCGGGCAGACGGCTTCCCGGACGAACCAGGATAATATTACCCGGTTTAAGACTGCTCACAGACACTTCTTTTTCACCCTGATCGGTAACCAGCACAGCCTTATCCGGAATTAGTTTTGCCAGCTCCTGCAAAGCACCATGAGCCCTGGTAACGGCATTCATCTCTATCCAATGACCGAGGAGCATAATTGTTACCAGGGTAGCAAGTTCCCAGAATATATCTTCTCCCGGCAGGCCAAAAGTTACCAGGATACTGTAAATAAAGGCAACTGATATGGCAAGGCTGATTAGGGTCATCATCCCCGGGCGGCGAGCTTTTATTTCATGAAAAGCACTTTTTATAAAGACTGTACCGCCATAAAAAAAGATTACCGTGCTAAGAACAGCAGGTATATAGTGATGCCCTGGAAATGCAGGCGGTTGAAAGTTAAACCACTGCTGGATATGATGGCTGTAAATCAATACGGGTATAGTTAAGGCCAGCGAAAGCCAGAAGCGCTGGCGAAACATAGCGGGAGAATGACCGGCATGCTGATCATGGTGACCGCCTTGATGACCATCCTGATTATCGTGCTGCTGTTTTTCATGATTATTATGAGCATGCTTTTCCATTTTTCAATCACCTCCATAGCGACCTGAATATTTCTGCGGTTTTTTTATACCTGTTAAGTTTCTTATTAATTGGAGCATTGCAGTTAATTTGTTTTTAAATAATCATTGCAGATTTAGTGAATTTATGATCCTTGTTCAAAACACTATTTACATGCAGCTATCGGCGCGCCAAAATAACATGCTCTATAAGCATGTAGCGCCAGGGTAGGGGGATAGCAGGCACTTACCCTGACATTTTCCCCTGACAATTATATTCTTCCTTATAGGTATTCTTGTATTACGGGTCGAGCAAAAAAGAAATATCTATTTTTGCTATAACTTCACACCCATGATTTTAGATCGCGTTTTTTTGACATGAAAAACAGTTTCGTGAAGCCCGTGTTACTTCAAAACTGCCCTGGCAAAGGTGCGATTGACATCCTTGATTTCCACCCTGACCTTCTGGCCAACTTTTTCACCCGCTCCTTCCACGTAAACAACAAAACCCTGGATACGGGAAATACCGTGATTGGGGTTCGTAGAATGCGGTTCTTCAATGACCAGTTCATGAACTTCACCGGCTTTTACCGGCAGAGCCAGGGCCTTAATTTCCTTATGACTGCCGCGGGCAACTATACGGTACTGCTCGATGTGAGTATCTTTGGATCCCCTGATAAAAATATGCCTTTTTAACTCTTCTTCCAGTTTTTTAAGATTACCCCCACCGCTGCCAATGATAATGGCGGCAACCTCATGGTGCATTTCAACCAGGACTGCCTTGCTTTTTTCATGGAGCAGTTCATCCTTTAAGTCGCTTTCGATGCGCGTGCTTACTACAAGAGGGGTGCGCACTCTTCCCGAACCACTACAATAAGGACAGGGCTGCTGCAGATACTCAGACAGATCCTGGCGAACTTTTTTCCTGGTCATCTCAACCAGACCAAGGTTAGTCAGCCCGAGAACATATGTCTTGGTGCGATCATTCCTGATCGAGTTATTTAATTTGTCAAGAACCTTCCGGCGGTGATCTTCTATACTCATATCGATGAAATCTATGATTATAATTCCCCCGATATCGCGCAGACGCACCTGACGGGCAATTTCTTCCGCTGCCTCAAGGTTGGTCTTCAGGATAGTTTCAGACAGGTTGCGCTGCCCAATATATCGGCCGGTATTAACATCGACCACTGTTAAAGCTTCGGCTTCGTCAAAAACTAAGTATCCACCGCTTTTAAGCCAAACCTGGCGAGCCAGGGCTTTTTCAAGTTCCACCTCGACCCCGTAACGTTCAAAAATTGGTTCTTTTTCTCGATAATATTTAACTTTTGCCAAAAGGTGTGGTGAGATATATTCGACAATTTCCCGCACCTTGTCATATTCATACTCGTTATCAATTAAAAAACTGGAAAACTCTTCTACAAAAAGATCGCGGGCAATACGGCAGGTCAGGGAAAGATCCTGGTAAAGAATGGCCGGGGCCGGTTTTTGCTCAAACCGATTCGATATACGGT
>PWSG01000282.1 GCA_003564055.1 Syntrophomonadaceae bacterium | reverse complement strand
GGCTGTTTCCAGGTTAGCAGGAATATCTCGATCAAGGGGGGGAATGGCAAGTTCTGATATATTCTTTTTATCTTCCATTATAGAATCTTCCTCTCCGATAAATATTTGCGCGTCCTGTTCATCAGGATCAGGACTTTTAACTAATTCTTGTAAACATCCGCTTAAAACTGATATTAAAAGTACCAGGACCAAACCTGTTATTATTGTGCGTTTTGCTATACGTGATTCCGCTTCAAAAAACTGCTTGTCTTTTATTTTTATTAGCTTTAAATTACTATCTCTTAAATCCAAATCATTCACCTTCTTGATTAACCTCTTCTCCATGCATTTCAGCCAGCCTGCTTTGTGCTTCCTCATAGAACTGATCGCTTTCTTTTACAGCTTCATAGTATTGCTCAGCGTCAGATTGGCGCCCCAGCAAGTAATGGGTCCTGCCAATTATGTATGCCAATGGCCTTCTGTCGCCCTGCTCGCTTTTCATTTTCTGCTCAAGTTCAAATATTTCTTCTGCGTAATGCTCTGCAGCAGTCTTGTTGCCAATATCTATATAATATTCAACAACATTTAGCCTTGAAAACGCAGGGCGAATATAGCTGCCCTCGGAATGAGGACGCATCTTAATTAACCGATCGATTTGCGAAAGACCTTCATCTATGTCAACATAGGTCATCAGCAAATCACCATAACGCACAAAATAGGTGGGGTTATACGGCTCCATGTCGTAAGCCCGCTTAGCGAGGTATAAAATTGTTTCAGTATCAGGTGCTGACTGCCTTCTGCGAGCCTGATCTTCAATTAATACTGAAAGGTTGTGATAGTTCTCTGCGCGGAAAGGATCAAGCCTAATAGCCCTATCCATTTCTGACATGGCCCTTGTAATATTGCCACGCTCCATAAGTCTCTGGGAATCCCAGGTCGCATCAAGGCCGTTTAATAAAACCACCGAGTAGATTGAAAGAAACAACCCTGTGATTAAACCTGCCACTCCTATAACCGTGCCCTTTCCGGGTTTATTATCTATAAAACTTAACCCTTTAAACCAGTTAACCTGGTCCAGGCTGCGTCCGGCTCCAAGTAAAACAAATAGAAACATCCCAACAGCTGCCATGGAAAAGTTCCAATCAATTACACTGTGTGCACCCAGCGCAGTTGCAGGCAAAAATACTGCAGTCCAGTACTGCCATTTACGCGGGGAAGCTCTTTCTCTAAGGCAGTTGCGAATAAAAGCTGCCGCAAGGCTGATCCAAATTCCGGCAAAAGCCAGGAATCCAAAAACACCTGCTTCTATCCACACCTGTAAATAGTGATTGTGTACTTCCCGCGAGTGATAGGGATGATCCTGGTAAGCCCTGTAAAGAGCATCCCAGGCTCCCCCACCTGCGCCCAAAACCGGATAATCCCTGATGACTTTTACGGCATCTTCGAAAATCTCTAAGCGGCGATCAATGTTCCGATCCCTTGAGTAAGAGTAAATACGGTTATAGTAGCGATCCGGCAAAATCCGGCTCATGGCAAAACGAAGTCTTTGATCTCTATCCGGACTGCTCAAGACAACCGACCTGGCAGCAAAAGAAGTTCCTGGATAACCGTTATATAATTTTACAGTTAAACGGGTTGTTTCCTCGCCGGTCTGAAATGTTAATACTTTTTCCTCCCAACCATCTGTCGCTGTCCCCCGATAATCCAATAACTCCTCATCTTTGTAACCGGGAAGACCTCCGAGGATCTGAACGCCCCAGATATAGTCGGGCTTTTCATTTTCCTGGGGGAAACTTTCTTTAGCATTTATCTCCATTGAAAGCTGATATGTCTGACCAGTATCAACATTTTCGATAACCTGTTCATGTGATTGCATCTTGGCTTTTTCACTGACATCGCGCTCAAGATATACAGGCCCCATAAGTGGAATTAAAACTGCAACTACGGCCGCTGCTGTAAAAAGGATTAAGCCCATAGAGCCAATTAGAACGCGCACTTTACGACCCTGGTTCAAATATAGCTCAACTAATAGACCCATGATAACAGCAAGTAGAATTGAAAAAATAATTAAAATCCAGGCCTGGGCAGGTGTCTCTGATCGAAAAACGGGATCGATTAACAGGGCTGCAGGCACCGCTGCCAGACCGGTTGCTGCCATATATAACAGCGAACGCAGTCTTTGTCCCGGCGCTGAAGCAATTATAAACAATAATGCAAGCGGAGGCAGCAAAAGCCAGGCGCCCCTGGAAAAGGTAAGCACTACGGTCATTAGCATTAATGCAGCCGGAGCCAGGTAAAGAGCTCTATAGCTCTTAGCGACCAAAGTGGCCAGACCCAGGTTTAAAAAGTACGCTGCCATAAGATAAGCCGCGGCAGTGTTGGCATAGCCCATAGGAGATGCAATCCGGTTTGCGGCGTAGGCGCCGACAAAATCCAAGTGTCCTGCTGCCACACCGAGGCTGGCTAAAGTAATAACTGTAGCTACTACTAAAAGCAAATGCAAAATAAGATTCAACCCTGGAGGCATATTTGAAGAACTATCTGAACTTTCCTCTTGATGTAATTTCTTCTGCAAGGGAACACGCCAGTGGCGGCATATGTCAAGCGCAACCAGGTAAACAACAATGTAAGATCCAATTTTAAGCAGCTCTTCCAGTGCATCTCGTTTATGAACAGCTATAAAGAAAGACATCAAGTACGCAGCCAGTAATATTAAAAGGCAAATGTCCAGGGGCGATTCGATCAAGCGGCTATCTTTGTTAACAATGCGAAAAAAGCCCCACACTATTAACAAGGCAAATACAAAAATCTGGGCCTGCAATAGCTCTCGGGGGAAAAACAGACCGCGCTGAAAAGGACCAATAACAAGTAAAAGCGCAATAGCAATCAGCATTATTGCCAGGATAATAAATTGAAGTTTATCCTGGAACTTAACACCATCTGCAAACCAATTTATTTTCCTGTCTTGATCATTCTTACTTTTGAATAACGGCCCGGCAGTATCTTTATTTTTTTTCCGCTTGGACAAAGATTTTTTAGGCAATTAAATATCCTCCACCGTTTAAATTCTTTTTGCTCACAGACTTATTTATTCCTTCAGGGCTCAGGCTTATTAACTATTAATTTATTATAGCTTCTTAGGGCGAAAAAGAAAACATGTCGCGATCACTCAATTAAATATTACCGAAGAAGTACCGGCTCACTTACGACGAAATATTACGGAGAAGATGGGCTTAAGTAGAAACGAACCCGCTTTTAAGCATTAGAGAAACAAACTGCTTTTTAAAAAGGCTGCCCTGTAAATAACGGACAGCCTAATTTGTTTAGCCTGCTTTCAATCAGACCCAGTTTTAGTTTGCCGGATTATTCCTCATGAATATCGTCGGGAATATTACCTTCAAAGGTATTATCAGCAGCCTGCAGAGATGCGCCCTGAGAAACATGCACTGCCCCACCTGTACTGGCCCTATTATTTTCAAAGCTGTTATTGTTTAAAACAACATCAGAACCTTCAAGAGCATAAATACCTCCACCATCCCGCCTTGCTTCATTGTTTCTGAAGGTGTTGCCTTCTAGAATAGAAGAGGATCCCTGAACGAGCATCCCGGCACCATTACCGTCAGCAGCATTTTGTGTGATCATATTATTATTTAAAACCGGTTTGGAATTTTCTGTAACCAGTAAACCGCCGCCGTTCCTGCCCCGGTTATCAGAGATAGTGTTACCTTCTATAAAAGGAGCGGAATTAACCTGGATTGCTAAGCCGCCACCGCTGTCAGCTTCATTGCCAATTATTAAGTTATTATCCAAATCAGGAGCAGATTCAAATAAGATTGCCATGCCGCCGCCTGCTGGACCTGCCCGGTTATCAGAAATATCATTTCCGCTCATCAGGGGAGAAGAAGAAACCATGAACAACCCACCACCAAGACTGCTTGCACTATTATTAAAAATCATATTGTTTGTGATAACGGGGCTGGACTCCAGGATAGCTACAGCACCGCCATTTTCGCCATTGTTGTCAGAAATGGTATTACCGTCAAATAAAGAAGGTTCCACACCTTCTCCGCTTACAGCTATGCCGCCACCACTGCGCCCGGCTGAATTGTTGACAATATCATTTCCGGTAACCGTAGCATGCGAGTTGGCTATAAATATTCCACCGCCGCCGCCTGTGGATAAATTATTTTGAATCATGTTGCCATCTATAACCGGGG
>PWSG01000078.1 GCA_003564055.1 Syntrophomonadaceae bacterium | reverse complement strand
TTCCTGTATTTGATTCTGATCGGGGTTAACTACTGGTTGCCCGTCAATAAAACCGACAATTACAGCACCAACTGGCTCGTCAAATGGAATCTTAGATATAGAAAGTGCCGCTGAAGCGCCAATAATCGAAAGTGGTTCGGGGGGACAATTTTGATCCATGGAAAGAACCGTGGTAACAATATGAACCGAATTGCGAAAACCCTTCGGGAACAAAGGCCGTACTGATCTATCAGTAAGACGGCAGCCCAAAATTGCTCTTTCCGTAGGGCGTCCCTCCCTTTTTATAAAACCACCGGGTATCCTTCCTACAGCGTAAAGTCTTTCCTCGTAATCGACAGTAAGGGGTAAAAAATCCACTCCTTCACGAGGTTCATCAGAAACTGTTGCGGTAACAAGAACAACCGTATCCCCATATCGCATTAAAACAGCACCACTGGCCTGTTTGGCCAGCCTGCCTGTTTCAATGGTCAAAGTTTTGCCTTGTAGTTCCATTGTATATGAATGCATCTATTCTTTTCTCCTCTCAAATATATCTTCAAGTATAATTAATATGCCTGTGTACTAATAGTAAGCACGGGACCTGCCCCGTGCTTTTCGTAAAACTTATTTACTTTCTCAAGCCGAGTTTGCCTACGATTGACTGATAACGCTCAGGCGACCGATCGCGCAGGTAATTTAAAAGGCCTCTTCTGCGTCCGACCATTTTCAGCAGCCCGCGCTGAGAATGATAATCTTTTTTGTGAGATTTTAAATGATCTGTGAGATAATTGATTCTTGCAGTTAGCAGAGCAATCTGAACTTCCGGTGAACCAGTATCGCCTTCGTGCCTTTTGTGTTGATCGATAATCTCCTGCTTCCGTTCATGATCAAACATAATTAAACTAACGCCTCCCTTTTAATAATCGCCGCCGGCCAAGCAAAATGTCGGGATATCATTAAGCCTAGCCTGCGGTTCAAACTAGTGTGATCTTAGCACAGAACAACCTGCTTGTAAAGATTGACTCCTGCCTTTATTTTCCTGTCGGAATTCTTTTATTAGCTCCCTGCTTTTTTCTATATCCAGCATGATTTGTTCTTTTAGCTGAGCAGGTGAATTGAAAGTTCTTGTATCACGCAATTTTTCCAAAAAACAAATTCGAATATCTCTGTTATATATCGTATTGTTAAAGTCAAGGATATGAGTCTCTACAGCAGTTTCATGGTGTGCAAATGTAGGTCTTGAACCAACATTTGTTACTCCGTAAAGCAAGCCTCCTTCCAACCTGCCTACAGCTGTGAGGTAAACTCCCTTACCCGGCCACAGCAGCCTCGGATTTGCAGCAATATTTGCCGTAGGGTATACCATCTTTTTCCCAATACCGTATCCCTTTATAACTCTGCCCTGCCTGTAGAAATAGTAACGTAAAAGATCGGCGGCCTCTTTTACATCACCGCTTAAAAGCAGTGACCTGATAATCGAACTGCTTACTTCTTTCCCTTTATATTCCAGCATCTGGCTTACGTCCACGCTGAAGCCCAGCACTTCTCCCCAGTAACAAAGCGTATCTGAGCTGCCCGAACCAAAGCGTCCGAAAGAATAATCACCGCCGATAAATACCCCTTTAACCTTTAATCTATCTACAAGAATCTGCCTGATAAACTGTTCGGGTGTTAATGAAAAAAAATCCTGGCTGAAAGGTTGTACAATCATATAATCTAATCCCAATTCGGCCATTATTTCGGCCCTGTCGGCAATATCAGTCAATAGAGTCAGCGGCTGATCTGGTCGCAGCGCAATCAAGGGATGCGGGTCTAATATTAAAGCTGCGCTGACACCTTTATCGCGGGAAGCATGATCAATTGTCTTCTTTATTATATGCTGATGTCCGCGGTGAACACCGTCAAAATTGCCAAGCGCTAAATATAATTGTCGGGCCTTTTCAGGCAGGCGGTCAATACCATTTATTAGTTCCATGTCACAAACACCTTCTGAATTTAAAAATTCTTAGCCGGCCAGGTATTTTATTGTTTTCAAACCCACCCTGCCGCTTATTGCAACTTTAGAAACAAGCGCTTTAAAAATGCCCCTCTGATCATAAACCCTGATCGGAAGTTCATCTTCAAACCCCATAATAATTCCTTGATCATCCGGTTCTATAATAAGACCGTTTTTTAAGGCCTCAACCTGCTTGTCATCTAGATTAACCTGCTGAAAATGCATCACAGCTGTATCCATCGGTTGAATAATATCCCTGGCCCTGCCTTTATCAACCATATTTGCCACCTGCTCCGGAGTCAGGGCATCTGCAATCTGGTAAGGGCCTACCGAATTTCTAACCAGTGCAGACAGGTATGCTCCGCAGCCAATTGACTGCCCGATATCGGCAGCTAAAGTCCTGATATATGTTCCCTTTGAACATGTAACATCAAAAATAAGTTGTGGTTCGCGTTGATTGGTTAATTCAATTATTTCAATATCATATATTGTAACTTTCCTGGGCTTTAGCTGTACTTCTCTGCCTTTTCTGGTCCAGTGGTAAAGAGGTTTACCTTCATATTTTACAGCCGAATATAGTGGAGGGAACTGTTCAATATCCCCTGTATAACCACGCAGTACTTCTTCAACCTGACTGTATTTAAGTTCGGGCACTGCAGATTTTTCAACTATTTTCCCTTCTGCATCGCCGGTATCACTCACTTTGCCAAGAACAGCCTCAGCCCTGTACTTTTTTGGCAGTTCTACAATATATTCTGCCAGGCGGGTTGCCCGGCCCAGACAAATCGGCAGAACCCCGGTAGCCAGAGGATCCAGGGTCCCGGTATGTCCTGCTTTTAGACCTGAAAATAATTTGCGGATATTTGTTACGACCTTGCTCGAGGAAACTCCACCGGGTTTATTGATAATTAGAATTCCATTCACTGCATTGCTCCCTCAGGATTGTAGTTCTTTAAGCACAGCAAATGCCTCTGTCATAACTTTGTTCTTTAAAGACTCGAAATCACCCTGCATGCGGCATCCGGCTGCCCTGATATGACCTCCACCATTTAATCTTCCAGCCAGTTCACTGACATCAATTTCTTTTGAGCGAAAACCAACCTTCAATTCACTGGCACTTTCAACATAAAAAAGGATACCCAGCTCTACACCTTCAATGTTACGAGTATAATTTACAATTCCTTCGAGATCATCCGTTGTAGCGCCAGTGCGTTCCCTTAAATCCTTACTCAGGGTCATAACGGCGATTCTGCGGCCCTCGTATAGCTCAATACTTGAAAGGGCTTCTTTAAGCAGGATGTAAAAAGGCAGCGACCGCTCATCAAAAATACGTTGTGATATAGCTCCAGGGTTAAGATCATATTCCAATAAAGATGAAATAACCCGATGTGTTTTTGCAGTAGTATTTTCATACTTAAATGAACCTGTGTCCGTCGAAATAGCCACGTAAAGCGATTCTGCAATGCTTTCATTTAGTTCAACCTGCAGTTCTTCTAAAAGATCATAAACTATTTCTCCCGTTGCTGCTGCTTCAGGGTTAACTAAATTCAGTGTCCCAAACCGCTGATTAGTAATATGGTGATCAATATTTATTATTTTTTTGCTTTTTAAAACGGTATCTTTAAAAATACCCAGCCTCTCAACATCGCTGCTATCAAGAACGACCATAGTAATATTCGGGTCGTTATCAAATATTTCATGCTCAACTTTTGCTGAATGATTCAGGTAGCGATATTTATAGGGAATACTACCGGGAGTAAAAAGCCTGACCTCTTTTCCCATCCCTTGCAAAGCTTCCCCCATCGCCAGGAGAGAGCCTATACTGTCCCCGTCTGGAAGCATGTGCGAAATCATGTAAAAATATTCTTCATTTCGCAATGCCTCAATTATTTTCGTTTGATCTGCCATGGTCTCCGTTCTCTGCTTGTTTTAATGATTTAATTAAATCTTCTATATGAGCTCCATATTCAATAGATTTATCCAGGTAAAAACTAATTTCCGGTGTATATCTAAGTCTCACTCTGCGGCCTATTTCACCGCGTACAAAACCTGATGCCCTGACAAGTGTCTGCAGGGTCTCTTCTTTTTCCGTTTCAGTGCCGTAAATACTTACATACACGGATGCGTATCGCAAATCCTTTGTAAGCTCTACATCTGTAACGCTTGTAATGCTTGCAACCCGCGGATCTTTTATCTCAGCACCAATTATTTGACTCACATCTTTTTTGATCTGT
>PWSG01000168.1 GCA_003564055.1 Syntrophomonadaceae bacterium | reverse complement strand
TTTAGCAATATCCGAGCCAAGCTGGCAGGCAATATCAATTCCCTGCTCAAGGCTGTCGGTTAGGCGGGGATCAAATTCTTCATTTAAAGAAAAATTATACTCAAGATAAAGTCCACGTTTTTCAGCCTCCTGCCTGACCTCTTTCAACCTTGTTGTATCTTTGCTCTCCAGGTCACAACCGGTTAGATGAAGCCCGTTTATTTTCCATTCAACTGCTTTATCCATTAACTCAAAAAGGGTAAACTCCTTGGGGCGAGGCTCGGCAACAATACCCCAGTTCTGGCCAAAACCCCAAAGGTGCAGCGTGTAAGTATGCATCCCCAATTTCATTCTTCTTGTCACTTTATCCACCTCGCGAGCATTGATCTCCGTCAATTTTCGTATAACTGTAAAGCTTTCTAGTAACCTTACTGATATTATAGACGTCAACTTGAAGCAGGAAGGAGGCTGCAATATAACCAGCCTCCTTCTTGGCATACTGGGAATAAATCTAGAGGGCTATAATGCGTCCCACTGTATGACTCTTTTTAACCTAGCAACGGTTAATATTGTTAACCGCTGGATCAGGCAGCCTTCTTTCCTTTTGCTGCAGGCTCTACTTCAGTTTTTAGAGCTCTTACAAGAGCAACAATCATAAGCACCTGGAGAAGTAATACAGGCAGGCCGACGACAACAGCCGTGGTCTGGACTGCAGACAACCCGCCAACTAGCACAAGAATTGCTGCAATGCCGCCTTCAAGGGCGCCCCATACCGCACGGATCGGTCTCGGCGGATTCAGATTTCCGCCTGAGGTAAGCATACCGTTTACGTAAGTACCCGAGTCGGAAGAGGTGATAAAGAAAACCGATACCACAAAAACTCCCAGGAATATGAGGACATCGCTGGCAGGAAAAGTGCTGAGCAGGGCATAGAAGCCAAACTCTTCACCGGCGCCAACCGCCTCTGTTAACCCACCTGCTCCAAAGAGTTCTTCAAATATCGCCGAACCGCCAAATACTGACATCCAGATTATGCAAAGAAGCGATGGTGCAAGTAATGTGCCGGCAACAAACTCCCTGATAGTCCGGCCCTTAGATACACGGGCGATAAACGTCCCGACAAAGGGAGACCAGGAAAGCCACCAGGCCCAGTAGAAAATCGTCCACCAGCCAGGCCAGGGATTTTCACCAATTGAGTCAACAAAAAATGACATCTGCAGGAAGTTCTGCAGGTAATCGCCAACTCCAATGGTAAAGGCATCAAGAATAAATAAGGTTGGGCCAACCAGGAAAACAACCAGCAGCAAGAACAAGCCCGTAACCATGGCGATCCTGCTGAGCCATTTAATACCGCGATCAATACCGGTCAGGGTGGAAATAATGGCTGCTACGGTAATAACGATGATAATCCCAACACCAAGAGCAGGGGTTACTGCAACACCGAAGAGCATATTTAACCCCGCTCCCACTGAAAGGGCTCCAAGACCAAGTGATGTCGCCAACCCGAAAAGGGTTGCAAATACACCAATCAGGTTGACAATTTTACCAATGGGCCCTTCAATTTGCTTTTCCCCAAAAATCGGGACCAGGGTTGAACTTAGCAGCATCGGGTATCCCTTGCGATAAGTGAAATAGGCAAGAGAAACGGCAATAACTGCATAGATGGCCCAGGGATGAATAGCCCAGTGGAAAAATGAATAGCTCATAGCCAGGCGGGCTGATTCTGCAGATTCAGGGGTCCCGTAAGGCGGACCCATATAGTGCCAGATCGGCTCAGAAACTCCCCAGAAAACAAGGCCAATACCCATTCCGCAACTAAATAGCATGGCAAACCAGGTGTAAAGCCCGTATTCCGGCTCATCATCATCCTTGCCCAGCTTTATACTGCCAAATCTTGAAACCATAAGGTACACAATAAAGGCTACGAAAACAAACACACCGATTAAGAATAACCAGCCAAAATGTGTAATCGCGAAATCGAAGGCTATACCGCTTGCCGCCTCCAGGCTTTCTGTCGCAAAAACACCGTAGAGCAGAAATAATACAACGACGATAAGAGCAATCCAAAATGTTGATGAAGTAAAACTGTTGTTGTTTTGGTTTAAATTATTCTCCGACATTAATTCAATCCTCCTGTCATTAGTTTAGTAAAGAATTTAAAACCTGCAATAAACTCAATTAAAAATATAACCACCTCCTTATATTTTGCTGATTAAATAAATCACCGCGAAGAAGCCGCAGTGACAATGTTTTTTAATCTTTCGCTGGTTTTTGAATCAAGAGTCTCAGGGTGATGATTTTCAATCAATTCCCGGGCCCTGGCCATTGCTTTTTCACCCATGCGGATGCTGCCGTCGGCAGCCCAGCGTTGATACGGATGACGATCCATCAGCTTTGGAAACCAGAGTTCTTCTTTAAAGTTTGCATAAGTATGTTTGTCGGTTACAAATTCACCCATCGGGCCAACCCTTTGAATTGCATCCAGGGCCAGCGAGATGTCATCAACCCGCACGCCCCTGATCAAACGCCTGGTGTAGCCAATCAGTTCGTCACACATGACCAGCATGGCCAGGTTACTGCAATTTCCGCCTTCAGTATAGCCGACATCATGTATCATATTCGTTCCGCTCATGGCCGACATCATAATCGAAGCAGTAGCTTCTGCTGCGGCCTGTTCATCTACAGTCTTTGAGTCTGTACATCCTGCCGTACCCCAGAGAGGAATATTATAATAATGAGCCATTTCGGTTAAAGCAGCATGCATCAGGTTAAATTCCGGACAGCCGTAAGACATGGCCATGGTCTGCATATCAGTAGCACCGGTTACTCCACCCATGGCAAAGGGTGCCCCTTCCCGGACCAGCTGGTGAATAACCAGGCCGCTTAAACACTCAGCCAGGGTAACAACAAGTGTCCCGGCCAGGGTAACAGGTGTAGTAGCTCCTGCTGTCGGTGCTGACACGTAAACAAAAGGCAGATTTTTTTCTGACATAAAGAATAGTTTCTCCAGCGCTTCTTCGGTAAGTAAAAGCGGACTGTTAGAACAGGCAAAAATAGCAAGAAACGGGCGCTTTTCCAGCTCTTCCCCGCCACCGGCAACCACTTCGCACATCTCAATAATGACAGCACAGTTTTTAGCATCAAAACCCCAGTGCACAATAGGCTTGGTGGTATTTTCCAGGATTGCCTGCAGCATATGCAGATCGGCATAACTGGTCGGAACATCCTGGATAGTCCCGAAATCCATAATAAAATCAATATTATCAAGGGCATCCATAACCCTGGCCGCATTACGGGTATCCTGTTTGCAGGGCAAGCGCCTTTCTCCGCTGTAGGGATCAATAGTATAGGTGGTAGAAGGCCCCGGGCCAAAGTTAAAGTGTTTTCCTTCAAACAGCAACTTGTGACTATCCTTACGATCATAAAGAGTAAAACCGGAAGGGACAGTGCGCATGGCTCTTTCAACCAGGGCTCTTGGAAGCTGCACCCTGCTGCCGTTAACAAAAGCGCCCGCTTTTTTTAGCAGTTTCAGGGCAGGATCGTATTTAACTTCGATCCCGACATCCTGCAGGGTTGTCAGCACAGCAGAGTGAATCTCTTCAATTTCACTTTTTGAGAGCACCTGGAATTGGAGAGACCGGTTCGCTATGTAGTTAGTTTGCATGCTTATTTCCCCTCCTCTTTTAACACTACAGTGAAACTAAAGTTAAATAACTGCCATCGGCGTCAGGCCTGGATACATCGTAAACAAGCGCCCAGCAAAGGTTATGATCAGCACCGACCTCGTTGGCCCAACCGGTTATGCTGGCAGTATCATACAGATACCCTGCCGCTGTCACAACCATAACTTCGAAAGGACAGCTATCAACACAAAGCAGGCACTGCTTAACTGTTTAGCTTTCTACCATAGTACTATCACTACAGCGAAAAGTTATTTTGTTCTTTGACAATTTCATGTAGCACCAAGAGATGCTTCAAGCGCCGCCAACTTCTTTTTAGCATGAGACCTGTAGGCGATGTAATTTCTTCTCATGTAATAGTCAACATTTTTGATTGCTTTGCGCACTATACTGCCTTGTTTATCAGCCAGAGCCGCGGTAACCAGCCTTTTAGCCTGTGGCATGGTCAAAATAGGTGTTTTTTTTAAACTTGAACCTTAATTCAGTAACAAACAAATGAGCAATAAACACATATAACATATGGCGGTGCCAGGCGACCCAGGAGCGGGTTTCGTAATCTTTCATTCCCAG
>PWSG01000072.1 GCA_003564055.1 Syntrophomonadaceae bacterium | reverse complement strand
TCAGGCTTGATGGTATAGATCGGTTTTTCAATTAACTCGTCCAACTGCCTGTTTATCGCAGCCGCATCAGGGTATGCAGATATAGCAAATTCCTCGCTCACTTAAACTTCCTCCTGTCTGCCTCCATAAATAGTTTTACTTTCAATTATTACCTTTAGTTTAACGGATTTATAAACATTTGTGGAGGTTTTCTGTAAAAAAAGGATTTTTGCTTCTTTTAGATAAATTCTTCTGCAGGGCGACCAGCAAAGATGAAAGGGGCATAACAGTGAAAACCCCGGTAAAAGTTATAGCCTATGATGTGGGCACAACAGGTCTTAAAACCTGTCTATTCGAAATCGGCAAAAAAGTTAATCTTATCGGCGCCGAAACAGCTGACTACAAGCTTTATATTCTTGATAGTGGCGGCGCCGAACAGGACCCGCTGGATTGGTGGGCGGCTATGTGCTCAACAACCCGTAAACTACTCATAAAAACCAAAACCGATCCTGCGGATATAGCGGGCATCTCTTTTTGTTCCCAGATGCAGGGATTGGTACTAGTCGACCGCAGGGGGCACCCTTTAAGACGGGCGATGACCTACATGGATCAGCGAGCTGTTCAGGAAATACAAGAGACAATGGGTCGCGGTATTACCATCGCAGGTATAAACCTGCTTAAGCTGATCAAATCAATCAGGGAAACAGGAGCCGTAAACGCCAGCGTAAAAGATCCGGTCTGGAAATATAAATGGGTCGAGAAACATGAACCAGAGCTTTTTAACCAAATTTATAAATGGCTCGATGTAAAAGAGTTTCTAATCTGCCGCTGCACAAATCAATTTGTGATGACCGAAGATTCAGCTTTTGCCGCTTTACTCTACAACATCCGGGAAGGCAAAAAGGGTTGGAGCAGTATAATATGTCGTATGCTCGGTGTAAACATGGGCCACCTGGCAGAAATAAAGAAATCAACCGACCAGGTGGGGGTGGTAACCGCAGCAGCGGCAAATGAGCTTGGCCTGGCAGAAGGAACACCCGTTATCGGGGGCGGCGGCGATGCATCGTTAATCGGTGTTGGGACAGGTTCCATATCAACCGGGGATACACACATATATGCCGGCACGTCGGGCTGGGTTTCAACGGTAGTTGACAAGCCCCTGCTCGACATTACAACAATGATCGCCGCTATTATAGGTGCGCAGCCAGGTAAGTTCAACTATTTTGCCGAAATGGAGACTGCCGGCAAATGCCTGGAATGGGTTAAAGACAGCCTTGGCCTAAACTACGGTCATCTTACCCTGCTCGCAGGTAAAACTCTCCCGGGCAGCGGCGGCGTCATCTTCACCCCCTGGCTGCATGGGAACCGCTGCCCCTTTGAAGATTCTAAAGCCCGAGGTATTTTTTTCAATATCAAATTGGAAACAGGTATAAATGAGTTGATCCGCGCTGTCCTGGAAGGAGTTTGCTATCATCTGCGCTGGATGCTCGAGGCACAGGATAAAAAAATAAAAACAGGGGAACCGATCCGCTTTGCAGGCGGAGTAGCGCTGTCCGATGCTGCAGGTCAGATGCTTGCTGATATTACCGGACGAAAAGTGGAAATAACCGAAAACCCGCAAAACGCAGGAGCAGTCGGGGCGGCAGTATTGATCGGCCTCAGCCTGCGAATTATTGATTCTTTTGAAGAAGCTAAAGAAACAATCAGGGTAAGCAAAACGTTTACCCCCGAATCTCGAAACAGCAAAACCTACCAAAAAACATATACCGTTTTTAAACAGCTCCACAAGTCAAACAAAAAACACTTCAATACCCTCAACTAAGCCTTTAGACAATATTAAACTATTGGGGACAGGTCTTAAACTAAAACTCTTCCCACATAACCAAAAACCATTACAGACTAATCCTCCGATGTTTTCGAAAAGTTTGAGTCTGGCATTTTTTGTAGAAATGGAAAGAATATTATCTTTCAAGACCTGCCCATATCATATATGCTTACTCGTATATACCCGGCACTTCCAGTTTTACTTCCTGGTCAAGGAAAAACCTTTTAGCCGGTTCAGTTTTGGCTATAACCATTCCTGCTCTTAAGACATAAAGAGCTTCCGCCCCCTGGCGCAGGGCATTTATTTCGCTGTTGGCATTTAAAATAACCAGGTTTGCCGGATTTCCTTCTTCTAGACCATAACCTTCCAACCTTAAAATATGGGCAGAATTAAAAGTAAGGGCTTTAAAGATTTGCCTCATTTCTTCATAACCGGTCATGTGAGTTACATTAAGGCACATAAACGCAGCTTCAAGCATGCTGCCTTTTCCTAAAGGATACCAGGGATCCATGATTGAATCGTGCCCGATTCCGACATTTACACCTGCTTCTAAAAGTTCTTTCACCCTGGTCAGACCCCGGCGTTTCGGGTAAGTATCAAAGCGACCCTGCAGGGCAATATTGTCCAACGGGTTAGTAATAACACTGATGCCGGCCTCTTTCAGTAACCCAATTACTTTAAAAGCATAAGGGTTGTTATAGGAATGCATCGCGGTGGTGTGACTAGCAGCAACCCTGCCCTCAAATCCTTCTTTTAAGGTTTTTGCTGCCAGGTGTTCGGCAAACCTTGAATGATCATCATCCGTTTCATCTGTGTGGACATCAATATCTTTATTGTATTTTTGAGCCAGTTTAAAAACAATATCGAGGCTTTCCAGGCCGTCTTCCCTGGTCCTTTCATGGTGAGGAATACCGCCAACTACATCTGCCCCGGCAGCAAGAGCCTTTTCCAGCAGATCTGCCCCACCGGGGAATCTCAGAATCCCGTCCTGCGGAAAAGCGACAATTTGCAAGTCGGCATAATCCTTAACCTCATCTTTAACCTCCAGCAGGGCATTAAGCGCTGTTAAGCCCGGATCACAGACATCCGCGTGTGTTCTGATATGCTGGGTCCCCTGCACAACTTCCCACTTGATTGCCTCTACAGCTCTTTTCTTAACATCCTGAGCATTTAAATCTGCCTTTTTCTCACCCCAGATCTGGATCCCTTCAATTAAGGTCCCGCTTAAGTTATAACGTGGTGAGCCAACAGTCAAGACAGCATCGAGATGCACATGGGGATCTACAAATGGCGGGATAGCAAGCCGGCCATGAGCATCAATCTCTTTTTCTGGAACAGCGGATAGACTATCGGCAATGCGGGCAATCTTACCATTCCTAATGGCGATATCCTGAAGTTTTTTTTGATCGGTTAGCCTGGCCCTTCGGATTACCAGGTCCGGGTTCTCCACAGGGAACACCTCTCTTTTCTATTTCTAAACACTTATCAGCTTTCCTTATACATATTCAGCATCCTCATCAATAGCGTGCTCAAATCCGCTGATTTTAGCGAACAATGGCTGAAGGATAACCATTGCGACTGCGGCTCCGAGTATTCCGTTAATCGGCGGGATTCCAGGGAAAAATAAGGCCGCCAGGCAACCCAGAATATAAGCGGCTATACCGCTCCACCTAATCGGAGCAAAACGGATATGTTCTAATTTTGGAAGCTTCCTTTTCCAGATCAGCCAAAAGTCTGCAATTATAACTCCGCCCAGGGGAGGAATGTAGGTTCCGAGAGCTGTCAGCCAGGGCATCAGAAAATCATAAATACCTGAAAGGGCAAGTATAATACCCACAACGCTCCCGATTACAACAAATATTCTTTTATTATTAACATTGAATGCTTCAGCTCCCGCCACCCCAAAGGCATAAGCAGCATTATCATTAGTAGTCCATAGATTAAGTGCTAAGAAGATGACACCAAAACCAAGCAAACCCTGTATGGCCAATACTTCTGCTAAATCGGGCTGCCCGTATACTGCGCCACCAAAAGCGCCAAAAAGCAGCATCAAACCGTTTGCCAGGAAAAAGGCCAGCAAACCGGCAATAAAAGCTGCCCTGGTAGTTTTGGCAAAGCGGGCCCAGTTGGGAGCCTGGGTTCCTCCGCTGGCAAAGGTGCCAACAATAATTGTTAAAGCTGTTGCAAAAGTCATCGTTTCTACCGGGGTAATGGCAATTATCTCCGACAAACCACCTGCATCCCTGATAGCGATAATTATTGACCAAAAACCAAGGATCAGCAGTAAAGGCACGCTTACAATACTCAGTTTTTCCATGCCCTTATAGCCGAAATAGGCTGTGCCTCCGTGAAGTATGCCCCAGATTACCATGAGAATCGGCAGGGTTGAGTCAGGGAGGTTCAAGGCTGCTGCAAAAGGGATAGCCATAAATGCCACTGTAACACCG
>PWSG01000106.1 GCA_003564055.1 Syntrophomonadaceae bacterium | reverse complement strand
GGTCAATTGTCCTTCTGTTGTCAATTTTTTTCTTACCTTCGGACATTATCTGGTTTAACCTCCTTTAGATTTGTGAGATACAGATATTACTGTTGTTACTAACCTGTCCCCTTGCATAATTAATTTATTTGCTTCATTTAAAGACTAAAAAATTTTAATTACAGCAGAGTCTTTACCCTCACCTCCCGGAAATTATTTCAAATATTTTCTCCAAGCCGGGTAAAAAATGATCCTGGTCAGAAACCAGGGTTTCACCACGGCGAGCCTTTTCCAAGACCTGCTCGGAAAATGGAATCATCCCCGCAAAACGTTCAGGAGGAAGCTGCGATTCAAGATATAAGCGGTCCTGATCGTTGCGGATTTTATTGCCTACAAAATAAACCTTACCGATTTTTAAGTCAGCAGCCAGTCCATCAACCGCTTTCGCTGTGCTGACACCGGCACGAGTCGGCTCAACTATTACCAGCATTGTTTCAACACCGCGGGCAGTACCGCGGGTTAGGTGCTCTATGCCGGCGCTCATGTCAAGAACAACCCCCTCATCTCTATCGAGAAGCATTGTTGTTAACACAGCGTTTAAAAATGAGTTTTCTTTACAATAGCAGGCAGAACCACCCTGCTTAATTGCACCCATTTTTAAGAACCTGAGCTGGTTATCACGCAGAGTGTAATTTTCAAGGACATCATCAACATCCGGGTTCAGATCTACCAGTGTTCCTCCACCGGCATGCTTAGCATCAATTACATCCTGCAGTTCAACCAGAGGCCGTAGTTTTTCTATTTTTTCCGGATCCAAACCGAGGATAAGACCTAAGTTGGCATCAGGATCGGCATCAACTGCAAAAACCGGCAAATCATTTAATATAAAATAGCGCACTAACTGCGCGGACACTGTAGATTTGCCCGCGCCGCCTTTACCAGAAACAGCGATTTTCAATATTTACACCCCTTATAAGGGCAAAAAAATATACCCGCATCTAATTTTATGACTACTTCCTATTCGACAAAACAGGCTAAAAATCCTTTATAAGCCTAAAAGTTGGTACTTTCATAATTTTTAAAAAACACCCTCTCCGCTTGGAGAGGGTGTTTTCAACCTATTTTCTGCTAAAGGTCAAGTCGTCTTTTTCGTCTATATTTACTGAAACGGTATCGCCTGGAGAAATTTTACCCTGCAGAAGTTCTTCAGATATACCATCTTCAAGCTGCCGCTGGATTACACGCCTCAGCGGACGAGCCCCGTAGGCAGGGTCAAACCCTTCCTTCAGCAGCTTGCCTTTTACATCATCAGAAACCTCTATTTGCAGGTTATATTCCTCAATCCGCCTGTTCAATTCGTTAAGCATTATATCAACAATTTGCCTGATATGCTCTTCGTTCAAAGCATGGAAGACAATCAAATCATCGACACGATTTAAAAACTCCGGACGAAAGGTTCGCTTTAACTCGTCCATAATTCTCTCTTTCATCTTATCGTAATCAGCCTCTTCATCACTGGCTCCGAAGCCTACTGCCGACTTGTTCAGGAAATTAGCACCAACATTCGAAGTCATGATTACTACCGTATTGCGGAAGTCCACCGTTCGTCCTTTCCCGTCGGTTAGACGACCGTCTTCCAGGATTTGCAGCAGAATGTTGAAAACATCAGGATGAGCTTTTTCAATCTCATCGAGCAGTATAACGGAGTAGGGACTGCGGCGCACCTTTTCTGTCAACTGGCCTCCTTCTTCATAACCAATGTAACCGGGAGGCGCTCCAATCAGGCGAGCAGCAGTATGTTTTTCCATGTACTCGGACATATCAAGGCGGATAACCGCATTCTCATCACCAAAAAGAGCCTCGGCCAGTGCCCTTCCCAATTCAGTTTTACCAACCCCGGTCGGGCCAAGGAATATAAATGAGCCGATCGGGCGTTTTGGATCTTTTAATCCCGCCCTTGCCCGGCGTATGGCCCGCGAAACAGAACGCACAGCTTCATCCTGACCGATGATACGATTGTGCAGAGTCTCTTCAAGATTCATCAAGCGCACTGACTCTTCTTCAGCCAGTCGTTTCACCGGAACCCCGGTCCAGCTGGATACAATATAAGCGACATCTTCTTCGGTAACAAGCGATAAGTCTGATGCGCCTACCTTCTGTTCCCACTCTTTTTTCTGCTCTTCAAGATCTTCTTTAAGTTTATGCTCTTCATCACGTAACTTGGCCGCTTTTTCGAACTCCTGGTTACGCACCGATGATTCCTTTTCTGTGCGCAGGTTGTAGAGTTTTTCCTCAACTTCTTTCAAATCGGGCGGTACCGTATAGTTGCGAATACGCACCCTTGAAGCTGCTTCATCGATTAAGTCGATCGCTTTATCGGGCAGATAGCGGTCGGATATGTAACGGTCTCCAAGCTTAACTGCTGCCTCTACCGCGTCATCGGTTATCTTGACCTTGTGGTGAGCTTCATAACGATCACGCAGACCTTTGAGAATTTCAATGCTTTCCTCTCGGGTTGGCTCACCAACAATAATTTGCTGAAATCTTCTTTCCAGGGCAGGATCTTTTTCAATATGCCTGCGATATTCATCCAAAGTTGTCGCCCCGATACACTGCAGCTCACCACGAGCAAGGGCCGGCTTCAAGATATTTGAAGCATCTATAGCTCCTTCAGCAGCACCTGCCCCAATCAGAGTGTGCAGTTCATCGATAAAGACCATCACATTACCGGCCTGACGCAGTTCATTCATCAACTTGCGCAGACGCTCTTCAAATTCACCGCGATATTTGGTCCCGGCAACAACCGCAGCCAACTCAATGGTTACAACTCGCTTGTCACGCAGGATCTCGGGCACCTTGCCTTCAACAATCCTCTGGGCCAGACCTTCGGCAATAGCAGTTTTGCCCACACCCGGTTCACCGATCAAGCAGGGGTTATTCTTTGTCCGCCTGCTCAAGATCTGGATTACCCTTTCAATCTCTTTTTCACGGCCGATGACAGGATCAAGTTTTCCTTCTTTAGATAACCTGGTCAAATCACGACCAAAGGTATCCACAGTTGGGGTCTGGGGGTCGGCTTTTTCTCCTTCTACCGCTCTTGCACTTCCTTCTTCACCACCAAGCAGTTGAATAACTTCTTTGCGCGCCCGTTTTAAATCAAGCCCCAGATTTGAAAGAACCTGGGCGGCAATACCTTCACCTTCCCGAACCAGTCCAAGCATTATATGTTCGGTTCCAACATAGTTGTGACCGAGATTCTGACTTTCTTCAATAGCCAGTTCAACCACCCGCTTTGCCCTTGGCGTGTAACTAATCCCCTGTTGAATAACCTTTTCCCCTTTAGGCGTGATTCTTTCTACTTCCTGGCGAACACGATTTAAATCAACATTCATATTCTGAAGTGCCCTGGCAGCTATGCCGGACCCTTCACGGGCAAGGCCTAAAAGCAGGTGCTCGGTGCCAATAAAGTTGTGATTCAACCGTTTGGCTTCTTCCTGTGATAAAACCAGAACCTGCTGTGCTCTTTCAGTAAATCTTCCAAACATGAACATAAAGTTCACCTCTTTTTAATTTATTCTCCAGCTGTCATATATTCTTAAAACGTTCCATGCTTTTTTTAATCTGTCTTGGTCTTTCTATATTTCTTTCGCTACTGCTTAGCCCTTTACCTGCAATAAGCTGCATACATCCGGGCCGGATTAAAACTAACAACTCATTTAAAAGCTTATGATTAACCGATTTGATCAAGCCTAAGTCAAAGCCAAGGCGCAGGTCGGAAATTAGCTGCATCGCTTCCTGTGAACTCATAATCCGGGCATGCTGCAAAATACCCATGGCCCTCCATGCTTTGTCGGCTAAAACGTCCCTCTTCTTGTCAAGCAAAGCTTGCCTTGCATTTTGCTCTTGCTCAACAACCTGGCTAACAACACTGTAAAGGTTGCTAATTATTTCTTCTTCATCCTGCCCAAGTGTAACCTGGTTAGATACCTGCACAAGGTTTCCTATAATATCTGAACCTTCCCCGTAAACCCCACGTGCTGTAAGACCTATCTGTGAAAGAGCCCCTAAAAAACGACTAATTTGTTTTGTTGTAATCAATGCCGGCAGATGCAGCATTACCGAAGCCCTTAAACCCGTGCCGATATTTGTTGGACAGGCTGTCAAATAACCATAGTTTTCGTTAAAAGCATATTCCAGATTTTTTTCCAGGATATCATCATAGATCCCTATTTCTCTCCAGGCTTCTTCCAACTGCAGCCCGGGTAGGATAGCCTGGATCCGCAGG
>PWSG01000110.1 GCA_003564055.1 Syntrophomonadaceae bacterium | reverse complement strand
TGGCCAAACAGGCCAGTGGTGCTGTTTTGCTTCGTCATGGCGATACTATGGTTCTGGTTACTGCGACTGTTTCAGACCAGCCGCGCGAAGGTATTGATTTTTTACCGCTAACTGTTGATTATGAAGAAAGGTTATATGCGGTGGGAAGAATCCCGGGAGGTTTTATTAAGAGGGAAGGGCGGCCGACGGAAAGAGCAATTCTGGGCTGTCGTTTAACCGACCGTTCAGTACGACCACTTTTTCCAAAAGGATTAAATAATTCCGTTCACATTGTGGCTACAGTGCTTTCCATGGACCAGGATTGTCCACCAGAGCCGCTGGCCATAACCGGTGCATCTGCGGCGCTTTCAATTTCAAAAATACCTTTTGAAGGCCCGGTTGGAGCTGTAATTGTCGGCCTGGTTGACGGAGAAGTGGTTGTTAATCCCAACCAGGAACAATCTGAAAAAAGCAGCCTTCACCTGATGCTTGCCGGTTCAAAAGAAGCAGTAATGATGGTTGAAGCTGGTGCAGATGAAATAAGCAAGGAAGATGTCCTAAACGCGATTAAGACCGGACATGAAACAATAAAAGAGATAGTTTCTTTGCAAGAACAAATGGTAAAAGATACAGGCTGTGCCAAAATGACTGTTGAACCCGTGGAACTGCCACAGGATATGGTTGAGGCTGTGGAGCCGGTCGTTAGAGAAAATGTTTCATCAGCTTTGAAAATATCAGACAAGCAAGAACGTGAAGAAAAGCTTGCCTCGATCAAGCAGGAATTGGTTGATAGGTTTCTTGAAAACTATCCTGAAAACGAGACTGAACTGGGTAAAGTATTTGAAAACACCCTTAAAGATACCCTGCGCAAAATGATTATAAATGAAGGGTTGAGAGCGGACGGTCGCAGTCCGGGCGAAATAAGGCCTATTAGCTGTGAAATAACTGCACTGCCTCGAACTCACGGGTCAGCGATTTTTACCCGCGGCCAAACCCAGGTGCTCAATATATGTACTCTTTCTGCACTGCGGGATATGCAGATGCTGGACGGATTAGGCATGGAAGAATCCAAACGGTTTATGCATCACTACAATTTTCCGCCTTACAGTGTTGGTGAAGCAGGCTTTATGCGCGGCCCCGGACGAAGGGAAATTGGCCACGGCGCCCTGGCAGAAAGAGCACTGGAACCTGTAGTTCCTTCAGAAGACGACTTTCCCTATACAATCAGGCTGGTTTCCGAGGTGCTTGAATCAAACGGTTCAACCTCAATGGGTTCTGTTTGCGCGGGATCACTGGCAATGATGGATACAGGTGTTCCTTTAAAAAGAGGCGTATCGGGAATTGCCATGGGTCTGATAAAAGAAGATGACGACGTTGTTATTTTGTCTGACATCCAGGGGGTTGAAGACTTTTTAGGCGATATGGACTTTAAAATTGCCGGAACAGAGAAAGGTATTACCGCTATTCAGATGGATATAAAAATTAAAGGCATTTCGGAAGAAATCCTTACGAATGCAATTAATGAAGCGGATAAAGGATACAAGTATATTTTAGGAATAATGAACGAAACAATCAGCGAAGCGCGACCGGAGCTTTCACCGAACGCTCCGCGGATGATCAAGATGCAAATTGGCGTTGACAAAATTCGGGATGTAATCGGACCCGGTGGCAGAATGATTAATAAAATTATTGCCGAAACCGGCGTAGGTATTGATATCGAGCCTGACGGAAGGGTATTTATTGCTGCAGTTGAACCTGAAGGCGGCAAAAAAGCCCGGGAAATGATTGAAGCTCTGGTTAAAGATGTTGAAGCCGGTGAAGTATACACCGGTAAAGTTACCAGGGTCGAACGATACGGAGCTTTCGTAGAAGTTCTGCCCGGAAAAGAAGGTTTGCTTCATATATCCCACCTTGATCACCATCGGGTTGAAAAAACCGAGGATGTAGTTAAACTCGGTGACGAAATAGAAGTTAAAGTGCTTGATATAGATGATAAAGGCAGAATCAATCTTTCCAGGAAGGCGCTCTTAAAGAGACCTTCCGGTTCAGGAGGCGGCGGTGGAGAAGGAAATAAGCGAAACCGCTAAAGACAAGATTACAAGGTAAAAACCCTACCTGGTAGGGTTTTTTTATAGAGATGGTTAAACGTTAATGCGCAATGGAGAGGATTAGGTTGCTCCGCAAAAAAGTAAAGCTGCCCTATAAAATGGAAGCATATGCTTCTGATCTTCCCCGTCCCTGTTATATGACAGAGGGCTCTTCAGGGATGGATATCCATGCGGCTGTTGATGAAAAAGAAACAATTTTACCCGGAAAATCTGCCCTGATTGCAACCGGTTTGAAAGTGGCAGTGCCTGAGGGATATGAACTGCAAATCAGGCCGCGCAGTGGATTGGCAGCGAAGCAGGGTATTGGCATTGTAAATTCACCGGGAACAATTGATTCTGATTACCGTGGAGAAATAAAAGTTATATTAATTAATTTCGGAAACGATCCTTTCGAGGTGCAAAGAGGCGACAGGATTGCGCAGATGGTGCTTTGCCCTGTTCCACAGGCGGTATTAGAAGAAATGGATGAGCTGCCTCCGACTGAACGCAACAGCGGAGGATTTGGACATACAGGTTAATATGCAGCAGTGAGGAGGTAAGGCCTGGAAGTTAAACCGAGCATACAGGATAAGCTTAATTAAAAAAGTTATAACAGGAAAATGCACAGCGATTGAGGCGTAAACTAAAAGTGCGCGGAAAATTTAAGTTTTTGTATTTGTGTACGGCTTTAAAAAACCTGCAATGCAGAAAGTGAATTACTGGGAACTTAAAGGCAATTATACTGTATTTAGTTCTCAAGAGAAAAGATGGAGGTTTATTTTGTCCAGAAGAAATAGAAAAAATAAGGCGTTACAGTTAATCCCGCTTGGCGGGGTAGGTGAAATAGGTAAAAACATGTTTGTTTTAAGGTACGGCAGGGAATGCATTATAATGGATGCGGGCCTTAAATTTCCCGATGAGGCAATGCTCGGTGTTGATATTGTCATACCTGATATTTCATATTTACTCGACCAGGATATAGAGATACTGGGAATTATTTTAAGTCACGGCCATGAAGATCATATCGGGGCATTACCTTATATTATCGATGAACTTAAAACCCCGGTCTACGGTTCAAGGTTAACCCTGGGGATTGTCGAAGCTAAATTCAGGGAACATCCCGAAAAAAATATAGAGTTAAAAGAAATTAACCCGGATCAAAAATTAAAACTGTCTGAAAACTTTACCCTGGAATTTTTCAGGACAAACCACAGCATACCCGATTCAATAGGAATTGCAGTGGAAACTCCCTGCGGGGTAATTGTCTACACAAGTGATTTTAAGTTTGATCAAACTCCGGTTGACGAAAGAATTACCGATTATCATAAGCTGGCCGAATTGGGACATAATGGCGTAATTGCAGCTTTAATAGACTCCACTAACGCGCATCGTCCCGGGTACACCCTTTCCGAAAAAGAAGTGGGTGAAAGTATTGGTGAGATATTCCGTCTTTCGCGCAGCCGAATCATCCTGGCAACCTTTGCTTCAAATATTCACCGCATCCAACAGGTGGTTGATGCCGCCAGCCGTTATGATCGCAAGGTGGCAATCGCCGGTCGCAGTATATTAAATACCGTTGATATATCGACCCAGCTGGGCTATCTGAATATACCGAAAGATATGCTCGTAGATCTTGATAAGATCAAGCAGATTCCACCTGAAAAACTGGCCCTGATTACAACAGGCAGCCAGGGGGAACCGATGTCAGCGCTGACCAGGATATCTCAATCCGATCATCGCCAGGTAGAAATCCTTGAGGGGGACACGGTTATAATCGCTGCCAACCCGATTCCAGGTAATGAAAAGCTGGTTTCAAGGACAATAAACAACCTTTTTCAACTTAAGGCAGATGTTATTTACGGGCCGGTTTCAGGTGTCCATGTTTCCGGTCACGGTAGTGAAGAAGAGATAAAAATGATGTTAAACCTTTTGCGCCCTCAGTACATAATTCCCGTGCATGGTGAATACCGCCAGCAGGCTTTTTGTTCCAAAATTGCGCAAAAACTGGGCATGGACGAAAGGAATGTTTTCCTGGCCAAAACAGGGAGCCTTATAGAATTCACCGACAGCGGAGGTCGCATGTCAGGATCTGTCCCGGCAGGAAGAGTGCTCGTAGATGGTTTTGGAGTCGGCGATGTTGGTGAAGTAGTGATTCGCGATCGGCAGGTTCTCTCTGAAGACGGTATCGTTATTATTGTATTGGCC
>PWSG01000100.1 GCA_003564055.1 Syntrophomonadaceae bacterium | reverse complement strand
TTTCATATTCTACATTTACAGGTGCCAGAGTTAATCCACATTCAAGAGGCAGAGGGTTTTCCTTGTCGGCTAAAAGGGCTTGCCGTGGCCTGGTCCAACCGACTGAGCAAGGTGAGTCGGGAAGATCTATATTGGGTTTTTCACCCAGGCAAGCATTAAGAGGATCTGTCATGTTTACCGCTTCCCTCCCTGTGAGGGAGTTAATTGGCTAATATTAAGGGCTTGTTCCAGGTCAGCAATTATATCATCCGCTTCTTCAAGCCCCACTGAAAGGCGAACATAGTCTTCGGTAACACCGGTTTGCAGTTGTTCTTCCCGTGTAAGCTGTTTATGGGTGGTAGAAGCCGGGTGAATAATAAGGGTTTTAGCATCGCCAATATTAGCAAGGTGTGAAATCAGTTTAACTGCATTGATCAATTTTGTTCCTGCCTCAAGGCCGCCTTTCACTCCAAAGCCAAGGATGGCGCCTTGACCCAGGGGAAGTTGTTTTCGTGAGCGTGAATAGTCAGGATGACTTTTGAGCCCTGGATAGTTAACCCATAATACAGCAGGGTGTTTATCCAACCATTTAGCTACTGCAAGGGCATTCTCGCAGTGCCTGGACATGCGCAGGGGAAGGGTTTCCAGCCCCTGCAGAAAGAGAAAGGCGTTAAAAGGAGAAAGGCAGGGACCGAGGTCTCGCAATAGCTGGACTCTTGCCCGGGTAATATAGGCAGCCCCTCCAACGCCGGAGCTGCCAAATTTATCCCAGTAGGAAATTCCGTGATAGGTAGGATCGGGCTCGGTAAACTCGGGAAATTTACCGCTACTCCAATTAAATGTTCCTTTTTCAACGATTGCTCCTCCAATTGATGTGCCATGCCCTCCCATAAATTTTGTTAAAGAATGGATAACAAGATCAGCGTCGTGCTCAAACGGTTTGAAAAGGTAGGGGGTAGTGACAGTGTTATCGACAATGAGTGGCACTCCAATGCTGTGTGCTGCCCTGCCTATTTCATCAACATGAGCAAGGCGGTTTTTAGGGTTGCCGATTGATTCTACAAAGAAAGCACGGGTTTTTTCATTGGCAGATGATTTAAAACTGGAAGGGTCATTGGGATCGGCGAAACGGACTGATATGCCGAAGCGTGGTAAGGTATAGGCAAAAAGGTTGTAGGTGCCCCCATAGAGATGGCTGCTGCTGACTATATTTTGATCACTTTTTGCAAGATTAAGAATGGCCAGGGTAATAGCGGCCTGGCCGGATGATAGGGCCAGGGCGGGGCTTCCGCCCTCAAGTGCAGCAATGCGCTTTTCCAGAACATCAACTGTGGGGTTCATGATCCTTGAATAAATGTTGCCTGCCTGTTCAAGCCCGAAGAGGGCGGCAGCATGTTCAACAGAATTAAAAACATATGATGTGGTTTGGTAAAGCGGAACAGCACGAGAACCAGTTGTTGGATCGGCCTGTTGGCCTGCATGCAAAGATAATGTAGAAAAGTCTAGAGGCATTTTATAATCTCCTTGTCTTTTAGTTTTTGAAAAAAGCTGTCTTTAAATCTAAAAGAAAAGGAGGCGCATAGCGGGGAGTCCACCTCTGTTAGTATAAAGGTAGAAAGATGGATTACAAAAACATAAAGATTGCTCTTTGCCAGTCTCTGTTATAATAGGTTTTTCCTGAGGCGATATGGTAGCCGGCACTGTGAAACCCCCGATACTGGTATAAATCCTATTATAATACTATCAATTAGAATTAATATTACACCTTTTAATGATTCCTGTCAATAGATCACTTTTTAAATTACGATGTGTAAGATGCAGGTTAAACAAATAATATCAGTAAATACTCAGCCTATTGTCCCTGTTGAATGATAAGCGACGCCATGGCGACGGTTGTCTTTACAAACGTCATAAACGCTAAAGAGTAAAAATTTAGGGTTTCAGAATTATTTCCCTTGTTTGCTGTTCCGGCAAATCTTTACTGCTGCCGACCAGCTGGTAATATTGCCCATATAGCCAGGTTTCAAGATAGCTATCATAATAATCGCTCATAAAATGTCCGCTTTGCCCACCGGCAAAAACACCGTATGCCTTTATTTGTGGTTCCATAACTGCGATGAAGCGCAAACCTGCGGCAAGCGTAACGTTGAAGGGATCGTTAAGAGAATAGTTGGCCCGTCCGACCGTTTCATTGTCGCCTCCATAAGGGTAGGGACCGCGGTTAAAGAATGGTTTAAGCAGGTCTTCTTCTCCTAAAACATGCTCGAATGATACAGATTGCAAATCCTGCCACTGCCACTGTTCCAATTCTGGCCCGAGTTGTTCTGCAAGTTCGGCTATGGCTCTCTGGTAGCTGCTCAGCAAAAGCTCGTCCAGGCTGTCATTAAACCAGGCTGATTCTTCTTTTTCCAGCTGGTAATCCAGTGCCTTGTAGGCAATGTATGCTTTGGAAATAAATCTTTCATACATTTCTTCGCCCATTTCTTCTTTAAACACTTCTTCCATAAAGTTCAGGTACCAGCTGGCATAGATAGCCGGGGCTGCTGCATCCGGTGAGCTTACCGGGTTTTCGGCCCAACTTTTAAGTAGTTCCAGCCCTTCTTTCTCATTATCACCCAACTCACCTTCAAAGGGGCTAATTAATTCCAGCCATTCAGGCAGCCTTGCCGCGGCATGCGGGTTGAACCAGTCGGTCTGCATAGCTTTTAAATCTTCCAGGCTAAGGGGGGTGCCTGAGCTTAACTGATCAACGATTCTTATCATACGGTATGGTGTTGCATCGTCAATTGCGATCATGTGCGGATAGCTGTCATCAGTAACCCGGTGGTTGGCAGTGGCAATATAACCCTGGGGCGGGTTAAATAGTTCCGGCATTTCCTCCATGGGGATAAAACCCTCCCAGCCGTAATCTGCGCTCCAACCTGGAGAAGCTTCCAGCCCAAGACCCTTTTTACGGATCGGGGACATCCCTGCTGTCCGGAAACCGATATTGCCGTCTACATCGGCATAAACAAAGTTCTGCATCGGGATGGTAAAGTCGAACAGGGCCCGGCGGAACTCTTCCCAGTTTCGGGCCTGGTTTAAGTCAATAACTGCATCGACCGCACTGGCTTCGATATCGTAAGCTGTCCAGCGCAGGCTTATCGGGGGATCAACTGAAATCAGGGGGCCGTTGCGGGTAATAATTACTTCTACAAGTTCCGGTTCATCCTGTCCCTTAATTGTGATCTCTTCGTTAATGATATTGGCCGTGTACCACTCGCCTTCATACTTGAAGCGGTGAGGATCATCGGGGTGCTGTTCTTCTAAAAAGAGATCCTGTGTATCTCCGATATTGGTCATACCCCAGGCTATCCGTTCATTATGCCCGATAACCACTAACGGCATTCCGGGAATGGACCAGCCGTAAACCGGCATTGCACCCTCCAGTTCCAGGCAGTTCTCATACCAGATACTGGGCAGGCTTATGCCAAGGTGGGGGTCGTTGGCCATAATGGCTGTTTCCCCTGCATACAGGTCGGGGCTTAAAACCCAGCTGTTGCTGCCCAGCCTGGGAAGGAAAGCAGAAAGGCCATTTAAGTTGGCAGTATCGATTAGCTCCAGCAGGGCCTGTGGATCGCCGCTGGCTGCTGCCTGCTCTTCAGTGTATACTGCCGGAGTATCCCAGTCTTCGAAAGGCGGCAATATTTCAGCGTAGAGCTGTGATGAAATTGTTTCCTTCAGGGCAAGGCGAGTCTGTTCTTCGGTAAAGTTGCTGCCCAGGTCGAAGGTCATCAGGGCAAGCATACCCGCAGCATCAGTTTCATCCCAGGGTTCAGGGTTTACCCCCAGCAGCAGCATTTCCGGAGTTTGCCCGGCTTCTTCAAGGTAAGCGTTAATTCCCCGGGCATAGTTTTGCAGGGCGGAACGCCCCTCCGGAGAGGTTTTATCGACAATGCGTTCGGCAATACGGTGTAGGCCGATTGTACGCAGGAAAATATCAGATTCAAGCAGGTTTGCGCCTATCGTCTCGCTAAGTCTGCCCTGAACTACACGCCGGTTAAACTCCATCTGCCAGAGCCTTTCCTGGGCGTGGACATAACCCTGGGCAAAGTAGAGATCTTCCGGGGAAGAGGCTTTTATGTATGCAACCCCTCTTTCATCGCGCAGGATAGTAACTTCGTCTTTTGTCCCCACGGATAAATAACCTGTATAGGTGGCCATACTGGAACGCAGGGTGAAGTAAAGAACCCCGGCGCCACCGATGATAACTACCAGGAGAAATACGAATATAATCAGTACAGCTTTCTTTAGTCGAGACA
>PWSG01000125.1 GCA_003564055.1 Syntrophomonadaceae bacterium | reverse complement strand
TTCTTCTTTGACACCTGTCAGTTCATTTTCGAGGTTTTCAATATTTCCTGCACATTTTTCAATATCTTCTTGAAGCTCGCTTAAGCGCTCTTTCAATTCCGCTTCTTCAGAATCGAGCTCTTGCAGCTTTTTAATGCCAGCTTTCATGTTATCTTCACATTTTTCAATCTCACGCCTTAACTCTTCGGATTTGCTATGCAGTTCCTTTAACTTATCTTCAAGGTGGCGCATTCTATTATCCGCTTCTGCTGCTTTCTTTTCAGCTTCGGCAAGGGCTTTATTCTCTTCTGCTATATTGTTCTGATGATTTCTTATTTCAGTCATCAATGCTTCTTTTTGGACTTGAAGCTCTTCAATTTCTTTACGCCTTCCAAGCGGCATACCTGCATTACGCCTGGGCAAACTACCGCCCCGTATTATACCTCCCGGATTAATCATTTCACCATCCAGGGTCACCACCCGGCAGCTGTACTTTATAAAGCGGGCTGCCCCGGAGGCATCTTCCAGGCTGCGGCAAACCAGTATTGAAGACATTAGGTAATCAACCGCTTTCTGATAAGCTCGATCTACTTTAACCAGCTCCGCAGCTTTGCCGATTACACCGCTTAGCTCACGCCATCCACTATGCCTTTCAAGAGGATCAGCAGCAGATTTCAGAATATCGAGCGGCAAAAAGGTAGCCCAGCCGAGATTGTTCTTTTTAAGGTAAAAGATTGCTTGCCTGACAGATTGCTCGGTTTCAGCAACCACATATTGCAGAGCGCTTCCCAGCGATGATTCAACAGCCTGAACATATTCTCCCTCAACGGAAATTAAATCCGCTACAGGGCCAACTATGCCGGATAAGTTTGCACGGGCCTGCATCACTTCTTTAACCCCACGGTAATAACCGGAAAGAGCTGCATCCTGCTCCTGCAGGAGGTTTAAACGGCTGTTAATGCCGTGTAGTTTTTCCTTCTTTTTCTGGTCTTCGGCAACCACTTTTTCTAACAAATGCCTGGCTTTTTGCTCAACGGCTTTTTCTTTCTCAGCCTCTAAGCTGGCAGAAGCAATTTGCTCCTGCAGCTCTCTTTCTTTTTCTTTTAATAAGCCTGACTTATTTTTTAATTCTTCTAACATATCCTGCAGGGTTTTTTCGTCTTCCCTGTAAGCCTTTTTCTGTTCCAAAAGACGCTCCAGGCGTTTGTTCAACTCTTCGATTGTCGATAAAGCAGCTTCTTTACGGGCTCCTGTTTTATATATTTCTTCCTGTTTTTTTCCCACTTCGTCTGCCAGGACGCTCGATTCATGTTCTGACAGCTCCGACCTCAAACCTTCAAGCTCTTTGTTTAAGTTTTCGAGATTCTCTTTTTTTTCAACCAGGTCAGCTTCCGCTCTTTTCTTTTGTGCTTTGTATTCATCCATGAGCAGTTCTAATTGTTTAACCCTCTGTCTGTTTTGTTCCATCTGTTCACGAAAGCGACTTTCTCTTTCAAGGAGAAGCTTTTGTTCACTTTCGTGCTGCTCAAGGTTACGCGATGTCTCGTTTAATTTTTGCTCCTGTTCTTTTTTTGCCCGCTGTTGATCCTGCAGCTGGTTTTTCAGATCCTGGATTTCTTTTTCATGTAAACCACCCTGGGCCTGAGAAGAAAGCAGGGCATCGTTTACAGTCTGCAGTTGTTTGTTAACTTTATTTAACTGTTCTCGTGATAGCTGCAGATGATAAGAAAGCAACCTCTTTTCCTGCTCTTCCATGCTCTGCTGTAAAGTGCGATACTGGCGGGTTACTTCAGCCTGTTCCTGCAGGGGTTCGATCTGGGTTTCAAGTTCATAGATTAGGTCCTGAACCCGAATCAGATTTTCCCTGGTTTCGTCCAGCCTGCGCCTGGCCTCTTTCTTGCGCAATTTGTACTTTAAAATACCGGCAGCTTCTTCAAATATTTCGCGGCGCTCTTCAGGACGGCTGTTTATTATCTCATCAACCCTCCCCTGGCCGATCACAGAATAAACATCTTTGCCAAGACCGGTATCAATAAATAATTCAGAAATATCCTTCAGCCTGCAGGGTGATTTATTAATATAGTACTCGCTGTCACCATTACGAAAAAGACGCCTTGAAATAGTCACTTCATCGTAATCCAGGTTAAGAAAGGCACCTGCTCCGTCAAAAGTAAGCGAGACTTCGGCAAAGTTGAGCGCTTTACGGCTTTCACTTCCTGAAAAAATAATCTCCTCCATGCGTGTTCCACGCAAAGATTTAACACTCTGTTCACCCAGGGCCCAGCGCACGGCATCAACCAGGTTACTTTTGCCGCAACCATTGGGACCGATAACAGCAGTAATTCCCGGGCTCAGGCTAAGCTCAGTTTTTTCAGCAAAAGATTTAAAACCAAAAAGCTCCATTCTTTTTAAGTGCACCCAAAAAGCTCCTCAACAAAAGATATGGGACAAGGGGACAGGTCCCTTGGCCCTGGTTATTTACCAGCCCGGTTTTTTCCTGGGCTCTACTCTAATCTTTATTGCAGTTCGTTGTTTACCATCTACTTCGATCTCTACAAAGGAAGGAACAACTACAAGGTTTATGCCGTTTGGAGCAACGTAACCCCTGGCGATAGCTGCAGCTTTGATTGCCTGATTCACAGCTCCAGCTCCTACCGCCTGCATTTCAACTGCCCCATCTTTTCTAATAACTGCCGCCAAAGCACCGGCCAGAGCCTTAGCCTTCGAGTGTGTTGATACTCTTAACGTCTCCATTTTTTCAGCCATGCTCCTCCCGGGTCGGATAAGTTATAAAGCTTCCGACCTGTTTATAGGGCAGCAGACCTGTCCTCTTGCCCCTCTATATAATTATGGCGTTAGTTTTTCCCATGCTGTTTTCGCCGCTTCCTGCTCAGCCTCCTTTTTGCTGCGCCCCCAGCCCTTTCCAACCGGATCAGAAATCATGAGCACTTCCGCTTCAAACTCCTTGTTGTGATCAGGGCCGTTTTCGCTGACAATGCGGTATACAGGGGTAACTGAAAAACGTGCCTGTGAGAATTCCTGAAGCAGGGTTTTATAATCACGACGCAGGACTCCTTCCTGAAGTTCCTGCAAGATAGGCTCGTAAAGAATCAGGACGTACTCCCTGCATTTGTCAAGGCCGACATCCAGATAAAGAGCTCCTATTAAAGCTTCTATAGTATCGCTTAAAAGCGAGGGGCGGGTTCTGCCGCCACTCATTTGCTCACCTTTTCCGAGACGAATGTATTGACCAACATTTAACTCAAAAGCCAGGCGGGCCAATGAGGCCTCACAAACCATGTCTGCTCGCAGTTTGGTAAGTTTGCCCTCGGACAAGTTAGGGTAAGTTTCATAAAGATAATCGCTTACTATTAACTCGAGAACTGCATCGCCAAGGAATTCCAGGCGTTCATTATGAATGCGGCGCCGTCCTCTTTCATGGGCAAAAGAAGTGTGCGTTAAAGCCTGTTCATAAAGCTCAGAGTTATTTACATCCCAGCCAACAGCAAAGAGAAATTTCTTAGTTCTATCGGACCAATCCATTTGCATCCCTCTTTTAGGGTTCAAGGCAGGTAATTCTTAACAGCAAGTGTTGCATTTGTTCCGCCAAAACCGAAGGAATTGGAGATAGCCAGGCTAACTGCAGATTCTCTGGCCTTGTTTGGAACATAGTCAAGATCGCATTCAGGGTCAGGATTTTCATAATTAATAGTCGGATGAATTACCTGGTGCTGCATGATCAATAAAGTAGCTATAAGTTCAATTGCACCTGCAGCACCTAAAAGATGCCCTGTCATTGATTTTGTAGAGCTTATTGCCAGGTTATATGCATGTTCGCCGAATAAGTTTTTTATTGCCATTGTTTCTATTTTATCGTTAAACTCAGTAGATGTGCCGTGAGCATTAATGTAATCAACCTCAACGGGCTCAACATCGGCGCTTTTTAAGGCTCTTTGCATACATAAAAAAGCCCCTTTTCCGTCAGGGTCGGGAGCTGTCATGTGATAAGCATCCCCTGACATACCATAACCGACAACTTCACCGTAAATATTAGCCCGCCTGGAAAGAGCATGGTCGAGAGTTTCTAAAACAACAACCCCGGCTCCTTCACCCATCACAAAACCATCACGCTTAAGATCAAAGGGACGGGAAGCTTGCTCAGGTTGATCGTTACGGGTTGAAAGGGCGCGCGCGGCTGAGAAACCGGAAAATGCAAGGTGGCTGATGGCTGCTTCAGCTCCACCGGCCAGCATTATATTGGCATCACCACGCCTGATGATATGACAGGCATCGCCTACTGCATGGGTAGCTGTAGCACATGCTGTTACAACAGTTGAATTTGGGCCGCGCAGTCCCAAAAGCATTGATATGTAACCGGAAGCCATGTTGGCTATAAGGGCCGGGACTAAAAAAGGACTGACTCGACGCGGGCCTTTTTCAGCCAGTACCTTCAGCTGCTGCTCGATAGTTTGTATTCCACCTATACCTGAACCAACCAGAACTCCTACCTCGTCTTTATCCAGCTTAAAATCATTGAGTCCTGAATCAGACCAGGCTTTTATAGCAGCGGCAACTCCGAGCTGGGTATATCGATCAACCCTTTTTGCTTCCTTCTTTTCCATATGCAAAGAAGGTTCGAAGTCTTTTATTTCCCCTGCAATACGACAGGGATACTGGCTGACATCAAAGCTTTCCACGGCAGAGATGCCACTTTTGCCGCTAATAATGTTATTCCAGAATGTTTCCTTGTCAGAACCTACCGGAGATTCGAGCCCGATCCCTGTGATTACGACTCTTCGCAATTCTTCCTTTTCACCTCAAAAACAACTTATATTTTAGATTCAATATACTTGATCACATCGCCCACAGAATTAATATTCTCAATTTCCTGGTCGGATATTTCCAGGTCAAACTCTTCTTCCAAAGCCATGACCAGCTCAACAATATCGAGCGAATCAGCATCAATGTCTTCAAAGGTAGTCTCCTTTGAAAGCTTGTCGACCGCAACTTCAAGCTGAGCCGCAATTATATCTTTAACCCTGGTTTCAACGCTCACTAATCCACCTCCTCCCTGTCTTTGGCACTTAAAGTCTATCACTTGTGTCTCAGTATGTCACATAGACAGACTTCCGTCCACTGCTATAACCTGGCCGGTTACATAGTCAGCCGACGACGCCAGGAATAAAATTACATCGGCTACTTCTTCCGGTTTTCCTAAACGGCCGAGAGCTATCCTTGATAAAACCTGCTCTTTCATTTCATCGGAAAGCACGCCGGTCATTTCGGTTTCAATAAAACCGGGGGCAACTGCATTAACTGTGATATTTCTTGAACCAAGCTCTTTGGCCAAAGATCGGCTAAAGGCAATTACACCGCCTTTGGCTGCTGAATAGTTTGCCTGTCCGCTGTTACCGTGTATTCCCGCTACGGAGGCAACATTTATAATTCTGCCACCGCTTTTTTGTTTGAGTAAGGGCCTTAATACAGCCCGGCAGCAATTGTATACCCCGTTTAAATTTGTGTCAATTACTGCCTGCCATTCTTCTTCTTTCATCCGTGCTAAGAGGTTATCACGGGTTATGCCCGCATTATTAACAAGTATATCAATTCTCTTAAAATGATCAATAGCGCTCTTAACTAAATGTTCACACTGACTGTAATCGGCTACATCGGCCCTGACAACCAGGGCTGAACTGCCATGGTTTTCTATTTGCTTTTTTACTTCTTCTGCGGCGTTTTCGTTACTGTTATAGTTAACGACAACCGATGCTCCCGCGCTTGCCAATGTTAAGGCAGTGGCCCGGCCAATACCTCGTGAGGCGCCGGTTACCAGCGCTGTTTTGCCAGTTAAATCCATGGTCATCTCCTTTCTGCCGGTGCGGCTGCAAATACTTATTTTGCTATCAATTGATCTATATCTTCAACTTTTTCAACTGAAATAGTTCTCAGCTCGGGGGCAATGCGTTTCATCAATCTGCTTAGTGAATTGCCGGGGCCCAAACCGATAAAACAATCTATTCCCTCTGCGATTAGGTTACGCACCGACTGTTCCCAGAGTATCGGACTGCTGACCTGCTTGACAAGGTTCTCTTTAATCTGTGCAGGATCTGTAGCCAGTTGAGCTGAAACATTAAAAACAACCGGAACACCAGGTTCCATGATCATAGTTTTATCAAGCTCACGGGCTAATTTTTCTTCCACCGGCTGCAGCAATGCACAGTGAAAAGGCGCGCTGACTTTTAAGCCGGTTACTTTTTTTGCCCCCGCTTCTTTAGCAAGCTTCACAGCCAAATCAACCGCCCCAACCTGTCCTGAAATAACAATCTGACCCGGGCAATTATAGTTCGCAGGAGAAACCAACCCCTGCGAGCGGGCATCATGGCAAACCTGTTCGACCTGATCATGTGTAAGACCCATTATTGCAGCCATGGAACCTTCTCCTTCAGCAACCGCATCCTGCATAAATATTCCCCGTTTCTGTACTAAAGGAAGAGCTTCTTCAAATGTAATTGAACCTGCGGCTACAAGAGCGCTGTATTCTCCCAGGCTTAAACCCGCCAGGGCTGCCGGCTTAAGGCCAAGTTTTTCAATAACGCGAAAAATAGCCGCACTAACTGTAAGAATAGCAGGCTGGGTATATTCTGTGACCTGCAGTCTATTTTCAGGACCATTAAATATCATATCAATAAATTCAGAACCAAGAACTCCCGCAGTTTGATCAAATAAAGAGCGAGCCTCCGGAAAACGCTCATAAAAATCGCGGCCCATGCCGACAAACTGTGCTCCCTGGCCGGGGAAAAGATAGGCAGTTTTCATTGGTTACAGCACCCACTTAATCTAAAAAATATTCCTGGTATCAACTCATATTATCAGGACTTTTGTTTTCCTGATGATCTTTGCTTCTGAATTCTGAATCCAGTAATCTAAATCCTTTTTTCCTACCATTTCATTACAAGGCCGCCCCAGGTCAGGCCGGCGCCAAATGCAACCATAGCCACCAGGTCGCCTTCCGCCATCCTGCCGGCGACAATTTCTTCGTGGATAGCTATAGGTATTGTAGCCGAAGAGGTATTGCCAAAACGATCGATATTAACCGGCACTTTCTCCTGCGGTATTTTAAGGCGTTTACGAATATGATCAATAATTCTTAGGTTTGCCTGGTGAAGAAAGAGGTAATCGAGATCACCGGGCTTGAGGTTATTATGGCGCAACATCCTGGAAAGGTTTTCTTCAACAACCTTTACTGCAAATTTAAAAATTTCGTTACCGTTCATTTTAAGAAAGTGCATCCTATTTTGCAAAGATTCTTCGCAGGCCGGGATTGCACTGCCTCCCGCCGGAATTATCAGCAGGTTGGCGCCCCTGCCATCAGCATGCAGAGAAAAATTAATTATACCCCGCTCCTTTTCAGTCCGGCTTAGCACAACCGCTCCCGCCCCATCACCAAAAAGAACACATGTACTGCGATCTTCCCAATCGGTTACCCGGGAAAGCACCTCAACACCGACAACAAGAATATTCTTATAAATACCGCTGCAAATAAACTGATGCCCAACCGTTAATCCATATATAAAACCGGTACACCCGGCAGAAAGATCAAAAGCCGCAGCATTAAAGGCCTTTAGCCTGGCCTGGAGCAAACAAGAGGTTGAAGGAGTAGGATGATCAGGAGTTACCGTTGCAACAATGATCATATCTAGTTCTGAAGGGTCAAGGCCTGCCCGCTTTATAGCTTCCCGGGAAGCACGTTCGCTGAGATCGATATTCGATAAACCTTCCTCCAGTTTCCTTCTTTCCCGAATGCCTGTACGGGAAACAATCCAGTGATCATTTGTTTCAACCATTTTTTCAAGATCGCTGTTAGTTATTACTGTGTCGGGAACAGCAGCGCCAGTGCCGCTAACATATGTATTAATCGCTTTTTTCACTGCCTGCAATCTCCTCAATATCACCGGCCAATTCTTCAAGGGCAGCCTGAAGTTTTCTGGTGACATCTTTTTGCACAAATGGATATGCCTGTCTTATTAAGGCCTGTTCGATTGACCTGGCCCTGGAAGAACCGTGACATTTGATGCAGAGCCCGTTAACGCCTAGCAGCGGGGCTCCGCCATAACCCGAGGTATCGATCTTATTGCGTAAACCGAGAAAAACTGGTTTAAGAAGGAAAGCTCCTAATTTATAGTTCAGTTTTTTATCAATTTCCTGTCTGAAATAACTTAATATAGCCCTGGAAAGCCCCTCTGAAGTCTTTAAAAAGATGTTTCCGACAAAACCATCGCATATTACAACTTCTGCCGCATTAAAAAATACTTCGGTTCCTTCAACATTGCCGCAAAAGCCGGGCAGGAGATTTTCAAAAAGGGCATGCGCCTGCCTTACCTGGTTGTTACCTTTATTGGTTTCTGAACCCACATTAAGCAGGGCTACCCTTGGTTTTTTGTAACCCAGGATCTGCTGGGCATATATACGCCCCATATGAGCAAACTGCAAAAGCTGCTCCGGGCGGGAGTCCATGTTAGCACCAACATCAAGAAAGAGGACAGGGTTACCTTTGAAACTGGGCATCGGGGTTAGTAAAGCCGGGCGGCTGATGCCGCTTAGCCGGCTCAGGAATAATACTCCGCCGGCCATCAGGGCTCCGGTATTACCGGCACTCAGGACGGCATGGGCTTCACCGGCGCGAACCATTTGCAGAGCTTTTACCATGGAAGAGTTTTTCTTGTTCCTTATAGAAAGCCCGGGGTCGTCATCGCTTTTAATAACCTCTGCGGCATGTCTGATTTCAACCCGATCTTCGTTATAATTAAAAGTGCTTAATACTTCCCATATCTTTTCTTCCTGGCCGACAATAACTAAATTAAGATCATCAAAAAACTTAAGTGCAGACAAAGCACCACTTATAATTTCCGTTGGTGCATAGTCTCCACCCATGGCGTCAATCGCCACTTTTACCAATTGCATCACTTCCCTGTATGACCGGCCATAAACAGAAAACGCCCCTGTTAAGACAATAGGAGCGTACTGTAAAAACTGATCTTAATTAACTTTTACAGCTTCCCGATCTTTATAATGCCCGCAGCTTAAGCAAACCCGATGTCCGGGCTTTAGTTCATGACACTGCGGACAGGGAACCAGGCGGGGAACTGTAAGTTTATGCTGAGCTCTTCTCATGTTTCGTTTTGACTTTGAGGTTCTTCTTTTTGGAACAGCCACTGTAACGCCTCCTTAATTGGACTTATCTACCGGATTTCAGTTCTTTTAGTTTCAGCAGTCTTATATCGACCTTTTCATCATCTAAATCACAACTGCAGGTTGAATGGTTTAAGTCAGTTCCGCACCCGGCGCAAAGACCTTTGCAATCTGGCTTGCAAAGGGGACTGTATTCCTGGGCTAATATGATCAGCTGACGAATATATTCATCTAGATATAAATAATCACCAGTTACGGTTTGCGTATTTGCTGTTTCAACAGCAAGGTTTACGGGATCGTTATCAAGCGGAGCCCCTTTGATTACCGTGAAAGCATCTGAAAAATCAGTTTTAAAATTATGGCTAAAAGTTGCCAGGCACCTTGAGCATACTGCCTTAATTCAAGCTTCAAAGTTACCGCTAACCAGAACCTTGTCAGCGCTGCAAATAACGCTAATCAAAAGTTTTAAGTTACCTTCATCAGAAAAATCTTCGAAGCAATCGTTAAGATTTTCTTCAAACCTGTAATCAACTGCTTCCCCTTTTTTTAACCTTGTTTCCGGCAGGTATATGTGCATAACCACCACTTCCCTAAAAACTAAAGTAATTATATAGACCATTAATTTCTTTGTCAACAAGGATAAAGCAGAAACCGTTTCAAAGGCTTCTGCTTCATTATATTTTAGTGGCGCTGAGCTCTAAACCTTTTTAGTAAGTGACGCTGTCAATCTCTTCGTTGCCGCTGCCCCCGGTAGTTTCATTAAATGTAATCATTATCTGGTTGGGCAGGCAGACTATCTTTTCATAGGAGTGTTCTATCCATCCTGTATGCGAACATATATGTTTGGGGCAGAGATCGTCGCCTAAAGCCAGCATTCGTATTCGCCCTTTTTCAATCTCCAAATGAGCAGTATGTTGATCATGCTCTCCAAAATTAAAAGAATAACTGTATTGATCATTTAAAGATAGTGAAAGCTCGGCAATCTGCTCTCTCTGAACATGAATAGTAGCATACTTCTGCTCTGAGGCGCCAACCTGCTGAATGTTAAACCAGAATCCTGTCAAACCCCAAATAAGTATTGCCAAGACTACAATATAGTCTATTTTTTTTACCTTAATAATTGTCATCTTTTTCACCCGTGTATATTATACCACAAGTTTTAATTCTGAAAGTAAGCCACAGGTGACAGATCCATCTTCCCCATGGGGTCGCTTTATAAGACCTATCTAAAACCAATTATGGTTTCTGCAATTTCATGATAAGTAAAAATATATGAAATAAGCTTAAATAGCCAGGCATGAAAAAACAATAATCATATTTTTCCCGGTCGCTAATCGGCTTTCGGCACGATAAGAGCATCTGCGGCAACAGCTCCGGCTCCTTCTTCATAAAGAATTAGCGGATTTATCTCTATTTCATCAATTGCTTCTTCCAATTCAACAGCCAGGCGCGATACTTTTAAAATGACGTCAACTAAAGCATCTTTATCACGGGGCATTTGACCGCGGTGTCCCTCTAAAAGGGTCCTGCCCTTAATTTCATTGATCACTGATAGGGCATCTTTTTCATTCAGAGGCGCAACCCTGGTTGAAACATCTTTTAAGACTTCAACAAAAACCCCGCCCAGGCCAAAAACCAGCGCCGGCCCAAAGATAGGATCCTTTTTGATTCCAATAATCACCTCAAGACCCGGGCGCAGCATTTCCTGTACCAGCACTCCCTCAATTCTGGCTTCAGGCATTTTAATTTTAACCTTTTCATACATTTCATGATAAGCATTCTTTACAGCATTTTCACTATTTAAATTTAACACCACTCCCCCTGCGTCTGTCTTATGCAGCAGATCGGGAGACATTATTTTAAGCGCCACCGGAAAACCTATTTCCGAAGCAGCTTCCATAGCTTCCTCTGCGGTTGAGACAATCATCTCTTTGGTAACAGGCACACCATATGTGTTAAGAATCTCTTTTGACCGCCATTCCGTCATTGCCCCGCCTTTTGCATAAAAATCTTCTTTAATCTGCTGCAGAGCTAATTTCTTTTCTTTGCCGGGATTGTATGGAGGGCAGATATAACCTTCTTCGGTTTTTCGAACCCAATCAGCCAGTGAGCTAATCGCCCATAGCCCGCTTGGAATGTTTTCTATAACAGGAATGCCCGCCTGAACCAAGTTGTTCTTTGCCTCAATAGCATAGTCCTGACCCGTTGGCCAGGTAAAAACAATTAAGGGCTTTTCAATTTCCCTGTAAACTTCAATGATTTTATTACCTGCTTCCGGGTCAGGCATCTCCAGGTTGTAAAAAAAGCCCCCTACATCAACCTCGGGATCCTGCATAACCAGCCGCAGCGCCTGCTGAAATAGTTTTCTATCAATAAATAACTGCGAGGTTAAATCAACGGGGTTGCGAACCGCGCCATAGCTGGGGAAAAATTCGCGCAGCTTACCCTGGGTGTAATCAGTAAGGCTCGTTACTTCCAGGCCATATTCCGGACACTTATCAGCCACGACCACTCCTCCCCCGCCTGATATTGTGATTATGGCCATTTTTTTACCCTTCGGAAACCTCCCTGAAGCATATAAGGCAATCAGGGCATTCATCTGCTCGACATCGTCTGCGCGGGGCACACCAAACTGCTTAAACATACCATCGTAAACCTGGTCTGAACCAACCAGTGCCCCGGTATGGGAAGCTGCGGCTGCGGCTCCGCTTTCCGTACGTCCCACCTTTAGCATGGTTACAAGCTTTCTATTTTCAAGAGCATGGCGGCAAGCTTCCATGAATAGCCTGCCGTCACCCTGCAGCCCCTCAAGGTATCCTGCCACCAGCGAAACTTCATCCTGTTTAACCAGGTAGTTTAGTATTTCAGCAAAAGAAACATCCGCTTCATTACCGGTACTGACAAAGTAATTAAAGCCAATTGAAAGCTGCATGATCATCTGGTAAATAATACCACCAAGGCCACCACTCTGGGTAATAAAGGAAAGTTTTTTGGGATGAACAAGATCTTTTCTTTCCTGGTTGTAAAAGAAGCTGGCCATGCTTCCATTATAATAGTTCAAAACCCCTAAGCAGTTAGGCCCGAGGATACGCATACCGCTGGCTTTGGCAAGTTTTGTCATTTCATCCTGTGTCAAGCGTCCAGATTCACCGACTTCAGCAAAACCGGAAGTAAATACAATGGCCGTTTTAACTTTTCTAGCAGCACATTCTTTTAAAACATCCATGGTTTGAGCAGCTGCCACGCCAATTATGGCCAGATCAACGGGCGCTTCAATATCAAGTATTGACGGGTAGCATTTTAGACCACCTACCCGATCATATTTTGGATTAACCGGATAAACTTCCCCCTTGTAATTAAACATATTTAGGAGATAAAGAGGAATTCCGTTTGGCTTCAATGCATTCTGGCTGGCACCAATTACCGCTATAGAATCAGGGTAAAAAAATGTCTCCAGATCTGTATTCTGTTTAGTTTTAAGTTCCTCCAGGTAATGGCTTTTCATCATTGAACCCTCCTTCGGTTTAAGGCAATGACAGTTAGATATAGTTTTACTAATTAATATTTTACATGATCAACAAAAAAAAGGATATACTTTTATCTTCTTTTTAAACATTTTTTTGTATCTGTTATAGATCTCTTGAAAATAACAATAAACAGGGAAAGTAATAATCGCTTATTCATATCTTTTCATTAGAAGATTCCTGAAGCTTTTTATATCATCGGCAGCTAAATAATCTGTCACAAAAAGCATCGGTTAGCAATTGCACTTGACGAAAGGAATACAATCAGTCAATATAATGCTGTTGATAAATTATGTTATAATAAAAATTGAAGATTTTTATTGCACCGAGGAGGTAAATGTTAGTTGGCAGAAAAAAAAATACCCTTTGATCAGAATAAGAATTCGAGCCCTGCTGCTAATGAGAAACCACGCAAAAAGCGCAGTATAATTAAAATTACACTGCTGGCATTAATATTGTTGCTTATTGCCGGCGGTGGAGTTACAGCTACCGTTGTTTCAAATTACGTTAACGAAGCGCCTGAACTAGACCCCGCAAGGTTGGCTACAGTCGAAACATCTTATCTTTACGATCGCAGTGGTGAAGAAATTACTGCACTGCATGAAGAACAGAACCGAATAGTGGTTAGCCTTGCCGAAATACCGGAACATGTTCAGCAGGCCTTCGTGGCTATTGAAGATGAGCGCTTTAAAACCCACTTCGGCTTTGATATTATCGGCAGTATCAGGGCTGCTTACGCAAACTTCAGGGCGGGAACTATTGTTCAGGGCGCCAGCACCATAAGTCAGCAGCTTGCCCAGAATGCCTTTCTAACCACTGAAACCAGTTACAAGCGGAAAATTCAGGAAATCTGGTTGGCCATTCAACTTGAACGCAGCTACTCAAAGGAAGAAATTCTTGAGATGTATCTTAACCGCATTTATTTTGGCAACGGAGCTTATGGTGTCGAAGCAGCATCACAGACTTACTTTAATAAAAGCGTCGGTGAATTAAATGTTAACGAAGCTGCAATGATAGCAGGCGCAGTTCGTTCACCAAATTTTTTCAACCCGATCGATAACCAGGCAGAATCGGAATCGCGCATGCGCATGGTTTTAGCCAGTATGCACAGGCTGGAAATGCTAAACGAAGATGAATACAACCAGGCACTAAACAGGCAAATGTCTTACGCGACCCCGCCTGCAGGGGAATATCCGTATCCTCATTTCGTTGATTACGTAGTTCATGATGAATTGATCAAAATATTAAGCGCAATTCCATCAATAGGATCCCGCCCGGAAGCTTACAGGGCAATTTATACGGGCGGCCTGCGTGTATACACTACCCTTGATCCTGAAATGCAAAGCCATGTTGAGTCTGTATTGGCTCAGACTGAACTGTACCCTACAACAGTAATTGTTAATATGCCAAAGGTAAGGGAAGCAATTGCTGCTCTTCCCGCAAACCAGGACCTGTCAAGGGCTCAACTAGAAGAGCTTGTCGATGAAGAAGGAGGGGTTGCCCAGCCCCAGGCAGCTATCGTTCTCGCCGATCCCACCAGTGGACAAATTCATGCTTTAGGCGGGGGACGGGATTACCGGAAAAAGATAGACGAAGTGCTTCGCTTTAGCACACTTCGCCAACCCGGGTCGGCAATTAAACCGATCATAACCTACGGACCGGCATTCGAAGAAGGCACGCTGGCAGGCGCCGGTTCAACCCTGGATGATTCGCCGTACATAGGACCGCGAGGCGATTGGTTCCCTGAAAACTTCGATTATAAATTCAGGGGATTTATTACAGCGAGAGAAGCACTCTACTTCTCTTATAATATTCCTGCTGTCCGCGCTTTTGAAGATCTCGGACCGCAAGTTGGATTTGATTACGCAGAAAGAATGGGCCTGTCTAATTTACACCCTGAAGAAAGAGATAACCTAGCCCTGACGCTGGGCGGCTTATACCGGGGGGTCAGCGCAATTGATATGGCCCAGGCTTACAGTGTTCTGGCCAATGAAGGGGTCAGGGTTAACCTGCACACTGTTGAAAAAATAGTTGACCGGCATGGGGAAGTGCTTTACGAAAACAGCTCTAATCCTGAGCAAATATTAAGCCCTCAATCAGCATTCCTTGTTAACGACATCCTCCAGGATTTTGTAACACAATATTTAGGACGCGCCCTGCAGATTGACAGACCGGTTGCCGCTAAAACCGGCACTACAGATGACTGGAGAGATGTTTACCTCGCTGCCTATACCCCTAACCTGGTTGCCACGTTCTGGATGGGTTATGATGAACCCAGGATGGGACGCATCCAGCAGGGCTGGCGCTATTCAACAGCTTTCCTGCGTGAAGTGTTCCTGGAAGCATTTGAAGACCTTGAAATAAAAGATTTTGAACAGCCCGAAGGCATAGTTAGAGCGACTGTTTGCAGCAGATCAGGGCTGCAGCCAAACAATTCCTGCCAGGCAGCGGGAACCGTAACAACCGACTACTTCATTGCCGGCCGGGCACCCGGTGGAACTTGCGATATGCACCAGGGCCGGTTTTATAATCGCCCTCCGTATATAAAAACTGACGAACGCTGGTCTTCCAGGGGAGGTCCCGGCAGGGGACCCGAAGACGCCGAAGAAATGCCTTCAGATCCAAGATTTGTTGATATGGCTGAACAAAGAGGAGAAACAACAAGCGATATAACCCTCTTTAACGCTTATGTTACCGAAAGCGGAGTCACCCTGCAGTGGGATTATGAAGGCCCGGCAGTGACAGGTTTTGAGTTAATAAGAACTGTGCAGGAAGGAACGGGTGAAGACACAACCAGAGAGCTTAGCGCCAATGCCCGGCAGCATTCAGACAGCAGTATTG
>PWSG01000019.1 GCA_003564055.1 Syntrophomonadaceae bacterium | reverse complement strand
CATAACCTCGGGAACATACATATCGCCCTTCTTAAAACGATCTCCTACTACGTTCATACCGCTGATTAACCCTTTGTTGATGATTTCAGAAGGCTTCGCACCCTCATCTACCATCTGCTGGGTCAGCTCACCGGCCTTCGCCGCATCACACGCAATAATGGTGTTTGCCAATGCTTCAAAATCTGCCACTTACATTCACTCCTTTCTGATTCTGCTTATATAGTCTCAGGTGCCGGAAATATCAGCACCAGGCTCCCATATATTTGTTCTGCTATTTTGTCTGCATAATTTTTCCAAATGTTAAAGTAAAACCACTTTAATAATTAGCAGGTATTAGTAAATTAACCTTCTTTGCCATGAAATTTATTTGCTGACAATTATATCATAAATTTTAAAACTTAGCATAAACATATAGCTAAAAAGCTTATGCTCCTGCGTTGCTCCTGCGCTGCTTCTGCCTTGACGGAAGTTACCTCAAGCGGGATCATTTATGAGCATAAAAAGAACCAAACGTGCCGAATATTTTTAGAAGGTTTTTAAATAAGGTAATTTTTTATATTGTATAATCAGGCAATTTTTATTATAATAATAACTAATTTATGATGCGTTTACAAATCGATTACAAGGAGGACTCATATCCATAGTGGAAAACAAGGAAGCTTACCTGTCAAAACCGTGGCTGAAGAATTATCACCCTGATGTGCCCGCAGAAGCGGTAATTCCTGAAAAATCGCTGGTCGAACTTTTTGATGAAGCTGCCCAAAAATACGCCAACCAGGTGGCGGTTATTTTTTACGGCAGCAAAATTACTTTTAAGCAGCTAAAAGATGAAACAGATCGTTTTGCTACTGCCCTTTGTGAGTTTGGCATTAAGAAAGGTGATAAAGTTGCCCTTTATTTATTAAATAGCCCTCAATATGTAATCTCTTATTTTGCAATTCTAAAAGCGGGCGCTGCCGTAACCCCGATCAGTCCGGTATATACAAGCAGTGAGGTAAAACACCAGCTTACCGATAGCGGCGCACGTAAACTGGTCTGCCAGGATATTCTCTATGATAATATCGCAAAGACGGGCATTAAAATGGACCATGTTTTTCTGACCGGTATAAGTGATTACCTTCCTACAATCAGAAGGATGATCGGAAAAAGTGTTTTGCGTAAAGCATTTAGTGAACTTGAAGTTCCGACCCCAAAGATTGATGAGAGTGAAGGCTTTTACCGCCTGAAAGATCTGATCAAAAATACCGAACCCAACCCTCCGGCAGTAGAGATAGATCCTGCTGTTGATTTGGCTGCGCTTCCATATACAGGAGGGACAACAGCTCTACCAAAAGGGGTTATGCTTACTCACCGCAACCTTGCTTCCTGTCAGAGCCAGGTTAATGCTGCCTGGCCGATACTTGAAGAGGGAAAAGAAGTTGTTCTTGCATTTCTTCCTTTCTATCATATATACGGGCAGGTAGTAGTTATGCTTAACACTATGCTGACCGGTGGAACAATGGTTCTTTTTACCACACCGGACATTGACGACATCCTTTTTGCCGTGGAAAAAAATCATGCCACAACTTTCCTTGGTGTTCCAACCTTTTTCGAATATCTCAAAGATTATGAAAAAACAGACCGGGTAAACTGGAAGCGGCTCAAGCTCATTGTCTGCGGGGCCGACACCCTTCATAAAACCACCCTGGAAGACTGGACCAGGCGGACCGGAAGTTATATTACAGAAGGTTTCGGGATGACCGAGACAAGCGGTGTGAGCCATGTTAACCCCCTGGGTGGCGGTAAACCTGGTTCCTTCGGTCTGCCACTTCCCAATGTAACCGCTGCTATTATCGATCCTGAGACAGATGAATTTTTACCCGTTGGCGAAACCGGTGAAATGATCCTTAACGGGCCGAATATTATGCAGGGCTACTGGAACCGTGATGAAGACAATAAGAAGACTTTTCTCGACATTGACGGCAAGCTTTTCATGAAAACCGGCGACCTTATCCGCATGGACGAGGAAGGTTTCTTTATCTTCTATGATCGGACCAAGGATTTGATAAAATTCAAGGGTTATTCTGTTTTTGCCCGGGAGATTGAAGAAGTTCTTTACAAACATCCCCAGGTTAAAGCTGTAGGCGTAATTGGAGTACCCGATCCCAAGGTCGGACATTATATAAAGGCTAATGTGGTCTTGCAGGCTGAAGCCCGCGGTAAAATTTCCGAGGAAGATATTATCAATTACTGCAAGGAAACCCTGGCCCACTATAAAGTGCCAAAAATTGTCGAGTTTCGTGGAGAACTACCAAAAACAGACGTGGGGAAAATATCGCGACGCGAGCTTAGAGAAGAGCTGGATGAGGAGGCTTAAAAGTTGAACAAACCATTTTTTGAAGTCGAGAACCTGACAAAGCGTTTTGGTGGTTTAACAGCAATAGATAACGTTAGCTTTCATGTAGAACGTGATGAAATGATTGGTCTGATCGGACCCAACGGGGCTGGAAAAACTACCCTGGTGCGCCTGATTATGAGCATTCTTCGTCCGGACAGCGGCTCAATCAGGTTAAGAGGCAAAGATATTACCAATATGCGCACCTGGAATGTTGTTTCTGAAGGTATTGCCGGCACGTTTCAAACCACACGTCCCTTTCGCCGCCTACCGATTATAGCCAATGTAATGGTGCCCTGCTTAGGCCCGCGCACATCCCGGCGTGGGGAGTGGGTTAAAAGAGTCGAGGCCAGGGCGATGGATGCCCTTGAATTTGCCGGGATTTCCGACCTGGCCATGGAACCTGCTTCACGGCTTTCGCAGGGGGACCTGAAGCGACTGGAGGTGGCCAGGGCTATAGCTACCGAACCGGAGCTGCTAATTCTTGATGAACCATTTGGCGGCCTTACACCTACCGAAACAGAATTGATGGCCAAGTCAGTGCGCCGCCTGCATAAGGGAGGTCGTTTTGGCCGACTGCACAGCGAAGGCGCGGCGATGATTATTATCGAACATAAGCTGCAGGAGTTAATGAAAATTGTCGATCGTGTTGTAGTAATGCATTTTGGAAAGATAATAGCAGTTGGCACGCCTGATGAAATCATAAATAACGAAGAAGTAATTGAAGCATATATTGGCAAGGAGGTGGGCTAGATGCTGCTGGAAGTAAAGAATCTGACTGTCTCTTATGACACGGCAATGATACTAAACAATATCAGCATGAATGTTGACAACGGAGAACTGGTCAGCCTGGTCGGGCCTAACGGAGCGGGAAAATCGACTTTTATTCGCACAATTACAGGACTGGTTCGCTGGGAAAGGGAAACTCTTAAAGGTACTCGTTACGGTGACATAAGAATCGAAGGTGAGATTACTTTTAACGATGAACACATTGATAAACTCCCTGCGCACGATATAGTTAAAAAGGGCTTGATTCATTGCCCGGAAAGGCGCCGTCCCTTCACCGAAATGTCCGTGTATGAAAACCTGATGGCTGGCGCATACCTGATCAAGGATAAAACCCAGATGCAGCATAACTTAGAAGACGTTTATAATATTTTTCCGATTCTCAAAGAGCGCAGCAAGCAGATCTCCGGTACTCTTTCGGGAGGAGAACAGCAGATGCTGGCTATCGGCCGTTCGTTGATGGTTAAACCGCTTTTACTCTGTATCGACGAACCCTCAACCGGCTTAGCCCCCCAGGTTAAACAGCTGGTTTTTGATAAGATCAAGCAGATCCAGGCCACAGGGATGACTATTTTGCTTGTGGAGCAGGATGTCAGCATGACTTTTTCTATGGCTGATCGCAATTACATTATCTCCCACGGGAAGATTATAACCCAGGGAAGCGGTGAAGAATTATTAAAAGATGAAACAGTGCGCCAGTCTTACCTGGGCTTATAGGATGCAAAGGGAGAAAGCGGAAGGCAGGATTTAGTATTCAGTATGAGGGATGAAATGTTTAAAATAACTGATGGATAAAGTACTGTGCACTAATGAAAATGACTTTCTCTGTCCTGAAACAATTATTACATAAATGCCAGGGTAAAAATAACCCTGGCATTTGATTTGCTAATCAGTTTGCTTTCAGGCAATTCCTATTAACTTTTATCCTTAACTCCTGAATTCTACCTCCCGGCTTCTGGCTTTTTATTCCTTACTACTGACTTCTGAACTTCATCCATGCATATTGGAATAACAGACCCGGCATTCTTTCCTGTTAAAAACGTTACGAACTTTGCAGCGCGGGCATTCTCGCTCAAGTTTGTCACGAATAAAAGTGGTAATTCCTTCAGGCATGACACGCAGCACCAGCAGGACAATTAAAGCAAAAATCAACAT
>PWSG01000336.1 GCA_003564055.1 Syntrophomonadaceae bacterium | reverse complement strand
GTGCAACTGTTTCATTAAAAATACTTTTCAACATCTCCGTGTTTTCGGTATCCATTATCAATCGATAAAGGTTCATTGAGCGAAGAGAAACCAGGTTAGTGTGATCCAGCAGTTCTAATTGACCAGCCTGGCTGGCTTTTTCCGCTTCATCTATAGCCTGTCCAATCATGCCAATACCACCGTGAATACTGCTCAGACCAACACGAATAGTTTGTTCCGGCAAAAGGTTGTTTAATTTGTCCAAAAGATGCCTGGCAATCTTCGAGTCAGCCGTGGTATTTCGCTTTTTTAATTGCTCAGATTGAATCAATATAATTATGAAGTGTTCGGATGGTCCAAAGAGGTAAGGGATTTGAAGCTGCCGGAGTGTTTGTGCTATTGCATGTTCAAATAACCTTAAGGTTTCATGGTTGTTTTCTTCATTCAGATCAATGTTTTTACCATCAGTATCGCAGATGTCCAGAGCCATAACTAGAATAGGCTCTTTAGGTTTTATTTTATGTCTGCTCATCTGGATTGTGAGGCCCTTGTGGTCATCGTGTTTTATCAGTTTTTCCCACAGGTTTTTCATATCCTTAATCTGGTTTTCCGGCCTTCTGACAGGGGAAGCTTTGCCTTCGGCCCCGGTATCATTCAGTTCTCTGCGCATCAATTCATTTAAAAGAGCCCTGGTTAGATTTTTAAAGCTGACCTGGGGCGGTATTTCAATTAAAGGGATGCTGTAGTTTTCAGAGAACCTTATAAAAGATGAAGGTATTTCCTGGAGGTAGTGTCCGGTCTGGATAGCCATGGCGGCCAGCTTTCTGGAAGCGAAAAGTTCTATCATGTCGCGTTGTTTTACTCTGTTCTCAGCGTTAAATCCATGGGCGGTTGTGATTAAAAACTCTCCTGGTTCGATATGGCTGAGATCGTCTAAAATTTCAAGGATATTAACCCAGCGGATTTCGTTTTGCAAGCCGGCCTGTCCGGTAAGAAGGCAGCATTCATGGAATACTTCTATTTCTAAAGCTTCGGCAACCGTAAAAGCCACTTGTTTATCACCATCCTGCATGTTTACCTTTTTAAATTTATTCGTTATTATCTCAATACTTCCTGCTTGTACACAATGTATAATTTATTATTGAAAATTTTAGCCTTCAGAGCGAATGTGGTTTTTACCTGTATTTAGTAAGATCATAGTGATTCTACTGCTGAACAAATAACTGCGGTCCTTGAAGTTTGCCTATACATAAAAGATTTCTTGAATGTAGAAGTCCGCATTATAAGTCACTGCAACCTTTCAGCCGCAGTAGAATCTTTTTTATTATTTTGCGGCGGGGTTACAGTTATGACTAATCTCTTTAAACTGCTCCATGATCAAGATTTTCGGGCTATTTCCATCGTCGGGATGACAAAAAATGTGGGTAAAACTGTAACCTTAAACTACCTGGTAAAAGAATTTGAAAAAGCGGGGTACTCCTTAGGCCTTATTTCTGCAGGATATGACGGAGAGCGTTTTGACAGGCTTACCTTGAAAGATAAACCGCGTATTTATGCGCCGCAGGGCTCTTACATAGCAACCGCAAAGGCTTGCTTTGATGCCGCTGAAGCAGACCTGGAACTGGTCAATGCCAGTGATTATTCCACCCCGCTCGGTCCTGTTTGCCTGGCCCGGGTCAAAGGATGCGGATTAATTGAACTGGCCGGGCCGAACAGCGTAAGTGGTTTAAAAAATTTGATTAACAGGATGTTTGTTCTGGGAGCTGAATTTGTTTTTATAGATGGCGCAATTAACAGGATTGCTTCAGCTTCACCACTGGTTTCAGAAGGCACTTTGCTGGCAACAGGAGCATCACTTGGCCCCACTATGGAAGATGTGGTCAGGAAAACTGTTTATCGACGCGTGCTGATGGAAATTCCCCGTGTTGACGAAAAAAATCTTTATGATGCAGCCAAAAGAGTTTTGTTTAAAGGCAGTGCAGCAGTTTTAAATTATGCAGGCAACCAATACCTGGCTGAAGCAGTGACTGCAGAGCTCCCCCTTATAGCTGCTAAAAGGGCAGTAGAAAAATATTGTGAAGAAACAGCAGCCCTGGTATTTGGAGGGGCCCTGGTGGACAGCATAATGGAAAACATAGCGATGCTTGGCCCTGTTCCGCCGGCAGTGATAGTTGAAGATGCAACGAAACTTTTTATAACACATGAGGTTTATAAACGCTATATAAACCGGGGCGGGAAAATTATGGTTCTAAACGAGCTTAACCTGGTGGCGGTTACTTTAAACCCGACTGACCCGGGCGGACGGGGCTACGATCCAAAGATGTTTCTAGAGCAAATGACCGAGGCTCTAAGCCCGATTCCCGTATTTGACCTGGTCTATGAAGCTAAAATAATTAATTAATGAGAGGATTGTGAATCTGGTGCATAACAAATTAGATCTTGATCAGGTGAAAGTTAAACTGGCCAGAGATACTGCCGGCAAGATTGCCGACCGTCTGCATTCCTGGATAGGCAGTTATACTACTACAACTACGGAGCGAGCAGCGGCAAGGCTCCTTGGCATTGACGGAGTGGACAAAGGCGATATCCCCCTGGCTAACGTGATGGTTGATAAGCTCCAGGAAGCAGGTTGTCTTGATCGGGGGCTGGTACCCTGGCTGGCAAAAGCAGTATTATCAAGGGAAGAGTCGCCGCAGGAAATTGCCGAAGGTTTATCTGAAGGTCAATTTGAGATTTCCTCAATACCTGATATTTCTGATCAAAAGTGGCGTGAAATTGCCGATACCCTGGCAGAGGAGGCTGCGGCAAAGATCAGAGCAACCAGGGAAAAAAGAGAAGAGAAAAAAAATAAGGCAGCTGCGCCCAACAAGCCCCTCCTTTATGTAATAGTGGCAACCGGTAATGTATATGAAGATGCTCTACAGGCAAAGGCGGCAGCGCTGCAGGGTGCAGATATTGTGGCGGTGATCAGGCATACGGGACAGAGCCTGCTTGATTATGTGCCTTTTGGACCAACCAGTGAAGGTTTCGGCGGCACCTATGCCACACAGGAGAATTTTAGGATTGTACGCAGCGCCTTAGATGAAGCAGGCGAAGAAACCGGCCGCTATATTCAGCTGGTTAACTATGCTTCCGGGCTTTGTATGCCTGAAATATCGGTTATGGGTGCTTTAGAGCGTCTTGATATGATGCTTAACGATGCCATGTACGGTGTTCTTTTCCGTGATATCAACATGAAACGCACCTTTATCGATCAGCATTTTTCGCGACTGATTAATGCTTACGCCGGAATAATTATTAACACGGGAGAAGATAACTATTTGACCACGGCCGATGCTTATGAACAGGGCCATACCGTTTTAGCTTCCCAGTTTATTAATGAGCAGCTGGGTTTGCGCTCCGGCCTGAAAGAAGAGCAGCTGGGTCTTGGTCATGCTTTCGAAGTTGATCCAGCGATGGAAGACGGGCTGTTAATGGAAATTGCCCAGGCACAGCTGTGCCGTGAACTTTTCCCCAATTCACCGCTAAAATATATGCCTCCAACCAAGCATGTCACAGGAGATATATTCAAAACTTACCTTGTAAATGGTATGTTCAACCTGGTATCTGTCCTCACTGGACAGGAGATTCAGCTTTTAGGCATGCTTACTGAGGCTATTCATACTCCGTATATCAGTGACCGCTATCTCAGTATTGCAAACGGTCAATATGTTTTTAATAATGCCCGTAATTTAGGTGAAGAGCTGTTCTTTAAAGAAGGTGGTCGTATACAAAGCCGGGCTGATAAGCTGCTTAACGATGCATGTGTGATGCTGCAGGAAATTGAAAAAATTGGACTTGAAGTGGCAATGGAAAAAGGTTTCTTCGCCGACATAAAACGCAGCGCCGAAGGCGGAAAAGGCAAAGGCGGGGTTATTAGAAAGCATGAACAATATTACAATCCGTTTATTGATATTTTTATGAATAATTCAGTTGTGAAAGAGGTGCTTTCCTGAGATGGATATTGACCTGAAAAACGTTAAAGCGTATGGCGACACTTTAAATGACGGGGCTGTGCAGGTCAGTTTTACGCTGCCGGTCATTGCCGGTGATGAAGCCAGGGAAGCGGCGCGACAGCTTGCTTTAAAGATGGGGTTTGAGGCTCCGGCTGTAACAGAAATGTCAGACTTAGGAGCGGGTTTTACATTTTTTGTGCTCTATGGAAAGTGTTCACATACTGTTGATTATTCGGCGATAAAGATTCCAAAGCGGCAGCAGGAAATAATGAGTTTTGGTGAAGTAAACGAGATGATCAAACAAGAGCTGGGGCGCAAAGTAGTTGTTGTGGCCGCCTGTACAGGAAGTGATGCGCATACCGTGGGAATTGATGCAATAATAAACATGAAGGGTTACCTGGGCGAATATGGCC
>PWSG01000008.1 GCA_003564055.1 Syntrophomonadaceae bacterium | reverse complement strand
CCCGGGTAGCGTTTTCTGATTTCAAGGAGGCGGGGATCATCGCCGTTTAAAACGGCTACCCCGCCTGAGCCGAGGTAATCGAGTAGTTCTGCTTTAGCTTTCGCAATAGCCTCGATTGAACCAAGCTGTTCAATATGGGCCTCACCGATATTTGTAATAATACCGATCGAGGGCGATGCAATTTCACACAGGGTTTTAATTTCACCCGCAGCACTCATGCCCATTTCAAACACGGCAGCCTGGTGATTTTCTTCAAGCTCTAATATGGTTAGCGGCAAACCTATTTCATTGTTCAGGTTGCCGGTCGTTTTTAAAACATTGTACTTTGCAGAAAGAACGCCCGCTGTAAAGTCTTTTGTCGTTGTCTTGCCAGTGCTTCCGGTTATGCCGATTACAGGAAGGTTATATCTTTTACGGTACTCAGTGGCAAGCCGCTGCAGGGCTGTAAGCGAATCCTTAACCCCAACAAGCAGAAAATCGTGAGGTATCTCAGGGTCAGGCGCCTTGGCAAGGTGGTGAAATGCACCGGCTGCACCGGCTGCGGCGGCACTGGCAATAAAGAGATGTCCGTCGGTACGTTCACCTTCAAAAGGAATAAAGAAGTCACCCCGGTTGACCCGCCGGGAATCAATGGCAAAGCCGGTCACCTCTTGTTCGGGATTACCGCGCAGCAGGTTACCTGCACAGGCATTAATGATTTCGCTTCCCTTTAACTTCATCTTACAGCCTCCTACTGACATGGCGCTTAACTGCTAACCCTATTATTCTTCCGAATCGCTCCCTAAAACTTCTGAAGGACTTACCAGCATATAGTTTAAAGTATCCTGCATAATATTTTTGAAAAGTGGAGCGCTTGTATGAACACCCAGGCGTGGCCCCCTGGTAACTCCGTCAACTGCAACATAAAGGACCAGGCGTGGATTTTCAACCGGGGCAAACCCAACAAGTGAATATATATAATCCCGTTCACTGTAACTGCCATCCTCATCAAGCTTCTCCGCTGTTCCTGTTTTGCCGGCAACGCTGTAACCTTCCAGCGCCGCCGCGTGCCCGGTTCCATCAAGGATAACGCTTTCCATCATTTCAATCAGCTTCTGTGATGTTTTTTCTGAAACCACCTGTCTTACAATTTCAGGTTCCCTGGCAAAGATGACTTTTCCATCCTGATCGCGTATTTCTTCCACAAGATAGGGTTTGTAAAGATAACCCCCGTTAACCATGGCCGTAACAGCCATTACCTGCTGAACAGGCGTAACTGAAATACCCTGCCCGAATGAAGTTGTTGCCAGCTCCAGGGGGCCAACACTATCCGTTTCAAAAATCATGCCGCTGCTTTCTCCGGGATAATCAATACCGGTTGGCTGTCCAAATCCGAAAGCCTCTATGTACTGGAAAAGCTTATCACTTCCCAGCTTCTTCCCTAATTCTACAAATGCCGGATTACAGGAACCACCAACTGACTCAAAATATGAAATGTTACCATGCCCTCCGCGCTCTCTTGTCCAGCAGTTTATTTCCTTCCCGTTAACAACAGTGTGCCCGGAACAGTAGTATGTTTCATTGGGATCGAAAAGCCCTTCTTCAACAACACCGGCCAGGGTAATCATTTTAAATGTAGAGCCCGGCTCGAATGATGAAGTAAAAGGGGCCAGCGCCCAGTTCTCAGGGGCGTAATTGTCATAGGTATCAGGATTGTAATCGGGCCTGGACGCCGCGGCCAGCACTGCCCCGGTACTAGGGTCTATAGCTATAGCCATAACCTGTTTTGGAGCTGAATTTTTTATAACAAGATCAAGCTCCTTTTCAACAATATGCTGAATACTTTCATCTAAAGCCAGGTGCAAATCGTAACCCTGCCGCGGTAAAGCAAACCGGCTAAATACATGAGGCAGCTGTTTTCCGCGTCCATCTGCAGGGTAAAGTATTCTCCCTTCACTACCGCTAAGGTATTGTTCATAATATACTTCCAATCCGGCTAACCCCTGATCCATACCTGCAAAACCGATCAGCTGAGAAGCAAGTCTTCCTGCAGGATAGTAGCGCTTTTCTTCATTAAAAAATATTACACCGGGAATATTCATTTCCCTGACCGCCTCGGAAACTTCAGGATCTAGCTTACGTTTAATATATACAGAACTTAGCTCTTTCATCGTTATAAGTTCATTAATTCTTGTCGCATCCATATCCAGAACCGGGGCCAGGGCATATGAAACCTCCTCTGGTTCATCAATCTGCGATGGAATAGCCGCAGCCGTTTGCACCAGAGTGCTCCCTGCTATAAGTCTACCCCGGCAATCATAAATTGAGCCGCGCCCCGTGCTGATCGGCATATTGTGATTCCACTGCTTCCAAGCCTGTTCGTATAGTTCATCGGCCTGAACAATCTGAATCCATGCTAATCGGCTGATCAACAGCAATGTTGCCAGCACTGTAAATACAAAAACTATGATTAACCTTTTTCTTACGATCGCCCTGGTTACAGGAAATTCTGCCATAAAACTCACTCTCCAAATCGGCTGTCTGTTTCCCTGCCGGCAGATAATACTATCAGCTGGCCAACTTCCGGCTCAACCATGCCCAGTTTTTCACGGGCAATTTTGTCTATTCGGCCCGCTGAGCTTAACCGGGCCGCTTCGAGTTCGAGACTACGAGAAGATTCTTTTATAACCGCCATCTCAGCACGAGTGCTATTCAGGCGGTAATTAAGAATAACCAAAGATGAGTACTGTCCTACAACAACAAGGCTGAGCAAGAAACAAGTAATCAGAATTAATGAAAGCTTTGCCATCTTTAAGCCGGTAAGGGGCTGCTGCCTTATACCAGGCTTTTTGCCTGGTTGAGGCATCATATTCATTTGCTTGGCATTCGCTACCTGTCTGGCCTGCTGCAATCTACTCACCCTCTTTCAGTTCTGCTTTTTTTATTTTTTCAGCAGCTCTCAGCCGGGCACTTCTTGCCCGTGGGTTGCTTTTCATTTCATCTTTGGAAGGCCTGATTGCCTTTTTTGTCAGCACTTTTAACTCAGCTTTTTCCCGACACTCACAGGGTATTTTTGGTGGGCAGCTGCAGTGCCCTGATTTTCCCCTGATATAGTGTTTGACAAGACGATCTTCCAGGGAATGGTAAGATATTACAGAAAGCCTGCCCCCCGGCGCCAGGCGGCTAACCGCCTGCGGCATCAGGATCGAGATGTTTTCTAATTCTTGATTTACAACCATACGCAGTGCCTGAAAGACCCTGCGGGCAGGATGCCCTCCCTGGCGGCGGAAGCGGGCCGGAACAGCGGCCTTGATAATATCTGCAAACTCCCTGCTGCTTTTAATTGGCTTGTTTTGCTTTCGCTCCCGCACTATTCTTGCCGCTATCCGTCTTGAGAAACGCTCTTCACCAAACCGAAAAAATATTTCGGCCAGCTGTTCTGCGGAATACTCGTTAACAATATATTTAGCTGTCAAAGAACGGTGGCGATCCATGCGCATATCCAGATCCCCTTCATGGTGAAACGAAAAACCGCGTTCTGCTTCCATCAGCTGTAAAGTTGAAGCTCCCAGATCAATTAAGATTCCATCTACGAGACGATACCCTGTTTTCTCAAGAACATCTGCCAGCTTCGTATAATCTCCATGCACCAAAATTAATCGGCTTTCATAATCCTTTAATCTTGACTTTGACCTTTCCAGGGCTTCTTCATCCCAATCTATCCCGATTAAACGACCTTCTGCGGAAAGGTTTCTTAGTATTGCTTCCGCGTGCCCGCCATCTCCAAGAGTTGTATCGACATAAACTCCGTCCGGACGGCAGTCTAAGCAGCAAAGCACTTCTTTTTCCATAACCGGTTTGTGCAGCTCGACCACTTTGAAACACCACTTTTACAAGTCAAAATCAACCAGTTCCTCAGCAATCTCTTCATAGTTTTCATTTGCTTCCCCAAAGTACTCTTTCCATGCAGCCTCATTCCACAGTTCAACATAATTATAAACACCGATAAACATAACTTCTTTTTCGATATTAGCGTAATCCCGCAGATTCTGGGGAACTAAAACTCGACCCTGCTTATCGGCTTCAACTTCCATGGCTCCAGAAAAAAACAGGCGCTTAAATTTACGGGAGTCACTTTTTGTAAAAGGCAGGTTTTTCAATTTTTGTTCAAGGCGAACCCATTCTGAATTAGGGTATACAAGCAGGCATTTTTCAAACCCACGGGTAACCATGAAGCGATCACCCAAACCATCGCGCAAACGCGAAGGAATAATCACCCTGCCTTTTCCATCTAAAGTATGCTGATATTCGCCCGTAAACATATGTTCGCCTCCATGAGGGACATCTACGACCACTTTTCACCACTTTACACCACTTTACTCTAAATTTCAACCCCTTTTGCCACATTTCTG
>PWSG01000148.1 GCA_003564055.1 Syntrophomonadaceae bacterium | reverse complement strand
TCGAAGGGAAATTAATTGATAAACCGGGCACAATAGTGGAAAATGGCGCTCAGATCCAGATCAAGGGGGCTGAAAATCCCTATGTGAGCCGGGGAGGCTTAAAGCTTGACGGAGCCCTGCAGGACCTTGCTATCGATGTTGAAAACCTGGTCATTCTTGATGTCGGGGCTTCAACCGGCGGTTTCACCGATTGCTTTTTGAAAAAAGGAGCGAAGTTTGTTTATGCTTTAGATGTTGGCTATGGCCAGCTGGATTATAGCCTGCGCAATGATTCGCGTGTTGCCGCAATGGAACGCTGTAACATCCGCCACCTTACAAAAGAAGATTTAAGTATAAAACCAGATTTAGCGGCAGTTGATGTATCTTTTATTTCACTGGCTAAAGTAATTCCGGTTTTAAATGATATTGGAATACCTGCGGTATTAGCCCTGGTCAAACCGCAGTTTGAAGTAGGACGTGCTGAAGCTGACAGGGGTAAAGGTGTGATAGCTGATCCTGTGCTGCACAAAAGAATACTTGGCGAGACTGTTTTTAATGCCTGCAAAAACGGTTACTGCTTTGAGGGTGTAACTTTTTCAAAATGGCCTGGTCCTAAGGGAAATATTGAATATTTTATTTATCTGAAGCGAAGCGATAAGAGTTGTACCTGCCTGCCCGGAAGCGACGAAAAGTTTGACCGCGTAGTTGATAAGGCGCACAGGGAACTCAAATCTTAAGGCAGTTAACCATGGATTATTGCGGCGGTTAGCTTCTAGCAAAGAAATCGCTCTGCCGGAAGGTAATAACCGAACCATTAGAACAGAAATAATTTTAATTTGCCATATAACCAGGTTCAGGGCAGGATCCTAAATATCCGCGCCGAAATTAGGTAAGATAAATGTAAAAGATATGTTATGTGGAGGTTTAAATTGAAAGGAATAGGAATAATTGCTAATTGGCACAAGAAAAATTCAAACCTTGTTGTCGAAACAATTACGCGGTTTTTCGAGCAACGTAAGATAAAACTGCGGGTTGCCGACAAAGAAATGGCAGATTTTTATAGCGAGGTATCATTAGCCGAACAGCTTAACTCCTGGCATGATAACTTAGAGCTTATAATAGTTGTCGGCGGTGACGGGACAATCCTCAGGGTGGCCAGGGATTTGGCCTGCTGGGATGTTCCCGTGCTTGGTATAAACCTGGGCCAAAAAGGTTTTTTAGCCGAAATCGAAGTTGAACAGATGGAACGCTTTCTGCAGTATATTGCCAATAAACAGTACGATTTCCAGGAACGGATGATGATGGAAACCAGGCTTATGCGCGGCGATAAAGAGCTGGGGCGTTACCTTGCTCTTAATGATATTGTTATATCAAGAGGTCCTTTTTCACGCATTATCAAGGTAGAGATTCATGTTAATGATGATTACATGGAAAGCTACTTTGGTGACGGTGTTATTGTATCCACCCCTACCGGCTCAACCGGATATTCGCTTTCAGCCGGCGGGCCAATAGTTAATCCCTCGATGAAACTTTTCGTTGTTACTCCTATCTGTCCGCACAGTCTTTATAACCGCTCGGTAATTATTAACGGTGACGATAAAATGAAACTGCGGGTCGATTCCCGCCAGGTCCAGGTAGTCCTTACGGTTGACGGACAAGTTCGTTTTGCGCTTGAAGATGATGACCAAATAATTGTATGTCGATCAAATCAAAGAATTAAAATGGTTTGCTTCCACGATTATTCATTCTACAGGATGCTTCACCAGAAATTGAAAGGTTAAACGAGGATAGAAAAGTGCGGCTTGTTAAACCCGCAGACTGAAACCAGATTAATGTACAGGAGGATTGTGGATGCTTCTTCAGTTGAAGGTTGTTAATTATGCCCTGATCGAAGACCTGACCTTGAACTTTAACCCCGGCCTGAACATTTTAAGCGGTGAAACCGGAGCAGGCAAATCTATTCTGATCGGCGCCATTAATTTGCTGCTGGGCGAAAGAGCTGCTGTGGAACAGATTCGCCAGGGCCAGGATACTGCATACGTTGAAGGTATGATCAGCTGTGAAACGGCAGTAAAGAATCAAATTAGTGATATTTTAAAAGACGCAGGAATTTCAGATGGAGAGGAATTAATAATTGCCCGTGAAGTTTTTCGCACCGGCCGCAGTGTGGCCAGGGTTAATGGGCGTGCTGTGCCAGTATCATTTTTAAAAGATATCGGAACATACCTGGTTGATCTGCATGGCCAGCATCAGCATCAGTCCCTGCTGCATGCCGATCAGCATCTCGAACTGCTTGACTCATTCGGCGGAGATGATATTACTGCCGTAAGGGAAAGAGTAAGCGAATTATATGATAAATGGCAGGCCCAAAAAAAAGAGCTTTCTCTGCTTGGCGCAAACAGTGCAGAAAGAGAGCGTAACATTGATATTGCTGCTTTTCAGCTAAAAGAGATAAGAGAAGCTGATCTTAAGCCGAAAGAAGACAGTGAACTGGCTCAGAGGGAGAAAATACTGGCCAATGCAGAAAAAATATTTACTTTAACTGCCCGGGCTTATGCTGATATTTATGCAGGCGAAGAAGGAAGCCCCGTAGAAGCCCTGATCGATCGCTTGAACCGTTCAAGTAAAATTTTAGCTGAAGCGGCGAATATCGATCAAAGCCTGCAGCCTTTACTTGATATGCTTGAAACAGCCTCAGCCCAGCTGGACGAGGCTTCCCATGAACTGCGCGATTACCAGTCAAAGCTGGAATTTGAACCGAATGAACTGGCTGTTATCCAGGATCGGTTGAACCAAATAAACAGCCTTAAACGCAAGTATGGAGGCACGGTTGAAGAAGCCCTTGCCTTTGCCGACAAGCTTGAAGCTGAAATAGAACGCCTGCAGAACAGCGAGGCACTGGCTGAGCAAATAGAAAAAGAAATAGCTGAACAGGAAAAGCGCCTGGAAAGTGAAAGCTCTAATTTAAGCAGTTTGCGTCTTGAAGCCGCTCGGCGCCTGGAAAAACTGCTTGAAGAATGCCTCGAAGAGCTGGCCCTTCCTAACGCCCGATTTCAAGTGCAGTTTGTAGATAAATCCTCGTATTCACCGAAAGGCATGGACAAGGTTGAATTTTTGTTTTCCGCTAACCGGGGTGAAGATGCCAGACCCCTTGTAAAAATTATTTCCGGCGGTGAAGTGTCGCGGGTAATGCTGGCAATAAAGACTATCCTGGCCAGGCAGGATCTTGTCCCGACCCTTATCTTTGATGAGGTCGATTCAGGTGTTGGCGGGGCGACGGTGCAGAAAGTTGCCGAGAAACTTGTGCAACTGGCTGACCATCACCAGGTTATGTGTGTTACCCACAGTGCGCAAATCGCTTCAATGGCCGACTGCCATTTCCGCCTCTATAAAGAAACAGAGGGAGATAGAACCTTAACCAGGGCTGCTTATCTGAAAGAAACCGAAATCAGGGAAGAACTGGCCCGGATGCTGGACGGCGCCAGCATAGACCAGGTCAGTTTAAAGCATGTTGACAATCTGCTGGAAAGGGCTCATCGCTTCAAAGAAAAAACGGCGACCTGAAGGTTTTAACGGAGGTCTTATGATGCGACTTCAAGATATGATGACTTCAAAATATTCTACCCTGGAAGCTGGTGACAACCTGAAGAAAGCTGTTAGCCTGCTCAGAAACAGCAAGCGTGACGGTCTGCCGGTTTTAAACGCTGACGGTTCACTTGCCGGGATATTTACAAAAACAAACCTTTATGATGCCCTGCTAAAAAACAGCTCCCTCAACAGGCCTGTAAGCGATTATTATAACCGGGATGTTGTTAAGATATCAAAAGATCTTACCTACAGCGAAGTAATTGAAGCTGTACGTCGAATTCCGGTTGGAACAGGAGTGGTAGTAGATAGCCTTGATAAGGTTGTGGGGCTTTTTACCAAGGTCGAGTTAATCACTTCACTGTTTAAAGAAGAAAGGCTGCTTAATACCAGGCTTAATGCCATGTGCCAGGCCATGCACAATGCTATAATTTCGGTTGATGATGCCGGGCGTATAAACTTTATCAACCGTTCGGCAGGACAGCTTTTCATGATCAATCAGGACAAAGTGCAGGGTAAACACTTAGATACGGTTCTGCCGGGGTTGGAGATACAGAGGGTGCTTGAAACCAGCCTTGTTGAAATTGGAGCAAATTACACGGTAAGAGATACTACGACCCTGGTCAATAAGACACCGCTGCTCGATAACGGACGGGTCGTTGGTGCAATTGCTATCTTTCAGGATATTACCGAGTTGGAATCGATCGCTGAAGAGATGGGTACAGTTAAAAGGTTGAATCAAACCCTGCAGACAGTCCTCGATATTGGCTACGATGCCCTGGTGGTTGTTGATGAGAATGGTTTGGTTATCCTCGTTAACCGCACTTTCTTAGATTTTATCCGCCTTGAGGAAG
>PWSG01000009.1 GCA_003564055.1 Syntrophomonadaceae bacterium | reverse complement strand
TTAAAACCAGGAAGTGAAAACAATTCCCAGGATAGTCCCGAGGAATATGCCAAATATAGACAGGTGCGCTCCCGCAGTTTTATAGGCATCTGGAATTAATTCATCGCAAACTATATATAACATAGCGCCTGCTGCAAACCCCAGAGACAATCCTAAAATATAAACGGAAACGCTGCTTACCGCGGCACCGATAAAGGCTCCTATACCCATTGGTACGCCGGCAAGAGCAGTTATTGCAATTACTTTATTATAGTTATATCCACCCTGCTGCAGGGGTGCTGCTACAGCCATGCCTTCAGGTATATTATGCAGGGCTATTAAGATAGCCAGCGAAGTTCCTAGTTCGGTAGAGCCAACAAAACCACTGCCAATTGCCAGCCCCTCCGGAAAATTATGCAAAGCGATGCCCAGTGCTAATAAAGTGCCTTTCTTCATGTATTTACCAAAAGCAGTATCTTCAGGGCTAACCGGGTGATGGTGAGGCAGAAAGTGATCGAGCAGATAAAAGGCAAACAAACCAAGGGTTATACCAATAATTGCTGCCGAATATCCGCTAAACTCAATAGCCTCTTCAATAAGTTCCAAAAAGATAATAGAAAGCATGACACCGGCGGCAAAAGCCATTATGGTTCCTGTGAAACGCGGTGAAGGCTTTTTTACGATTAAAGACACCAGGCCGCCTGCTCCGGTGCCTGCAACGCCGGCCAGCATACCCAGCATTCCAATTTCTAGCCAATTCATATATAAATCACTCCCGGTACTTGCTGCAGATGAATTTGCCATGCCAGTATTATTGTCTTTAGTTAAAGAAATCCCCACCGGGGGATTTCTTTTTGCTAACAATCAAGGCTTATAAACTATATTAGCCCATCTCAACTTTTTCTGTGTTGTCCCATAAACCGTGAATGTTGCAGTAACTAAGGGCGACCAGATCACCAGATTTTTCAAGTGTAATAGTTGTTGACACTTTCGGTTCACACTTGCCGCTTCCGGCATTAGCCCCTTCAACGGATTCACCGTGGGCTTCAAAAAGGTAAGTTCCGAGGTGAATAATAAACTTTTCGCCTTCAGGTTTAAAAAATAATTTTATGTACCGTATATGGTGCTCTGTGGTATGGGGATGAGCTATTTCTTCACCAACACTTAATTCAACCTCGCAGGGTTCTCCTTTTTTAGCCTTTCCTTTCATCTTAATAACTGGAACATGTTTTTCAGATTTCCAGTCCGCTGATTGAACATGATTTCCAATTGCACCCATCAATTATACCTCCTTAAGCTATTATATGCTTTTATATATTCTCCAAAAAAGCAAAATTCCCTTTTTTTATCTAAAGATTATACGGGTAAAGGATAGTTATGGCTGTTTTCTAAAACTAATCTGCTAAATAGTATAATATGTGTTAAAATTATTTCATAATTATCTATAAAAGCTATTTTCCAGATTAAGAAAGGATAACCTCATGCGATTGGGCTTACTTAGAGTGTTTAAAATACGCTCTTTCCAATTTATGTTTGGCTCCGCACTTCTTATCCTAACTGTTCTCGCTTTACATCACTTAACGAACAGCTTGATTTATATTGTCTCCATAGGTGAGAAAGAGTTAGGCGCTGTTGAAAATGCCCGGGATATAGAACTTTTTGTTGAAGATTTAACTAAACGTTGTTCCGACTTATATGGACTTGAACTGGAATTTGAAGAGGATGTTGTTCTTATAAGGGAGCTAAGGCCGGACTTTGAAACTGACCCGGAAACGGTGCAGGCAAGAATCCGGCAGCTGGCTTCCTTTTATACTAATGCATACATGATAAGTGTTGATGGAAAACCTTTTGTCCCGGTTACATGTGCTGAAGAGCTGGACAAAGTAATAGAATTTTTAAAGGAAGAATACCTGGCTTATACAGAAGATCGCACGGCCAATATACTTGAAGTAGCCCTCTTAGAGGAGTTAGCCCTGTTAGAGCACCAGGCAGCCCTTGATGATCTTTATACAGCAGAAGAAATCGTTGCCATGCTTACTGAAGAAAAAGATTACTCTGCTGAAAATAGTATGGGAGATGCCCTTGCCTCAAGCAGATCTAATGCGAGCCGTTACATTTCTAAGCGTCCTGCTTATAACCATTCCACCCTGGAATTTACAGAAAATGAGCTCTCTGCAGGTTCTTCTGTTTCTTTTGGCAGTGATATCTCAATCAGTGTAAGGATAGTTGAAGAGATAACTGAAGTAGAGAAGATTCCTTTTGAAGTTGAATATAGTGAGGACAAAAATATGCTGACGACAGAAAGTGAAATAATTAATCCAGGGTTTGAAGGGGAGAAGGAAATAATTTTCCAGGTTGTTACTGAGAACGGAGATGAAGTTGAGCGCATAGTTATAAGCGAGAATGTTATTAAAGAACCGCAAGCACAGGTTGAGAAGATTGGGTTAAAAGAGCCACCTTCTCCAGTCAGCAGCGGCCAACTGATCTGGCCAGTGCAGGGCCAGGGTATAATTTATAATGGCTACAGCAGTTCTCATCAAGCTATAGATATCCATATTGAGCACGGCACTAATGTTCTTGCTGCTGATGCCGGTGTTGTAACTTATTCCGGTTATGGAGGAACCCAGGGAAACTACCTGATTCTTCATCATGGCACATTTTGGACCCTTTACCTGCATAACAGTCAAAATCTGGTTAAGCAGGGGGAACGCGTTTCCAGGGGTCAGGTTATTGCTAAGGTTGGAGCAACCGGAAGGGCTTTTGGCCCTCACTTACATTTTGAGGTTCGTGTTGATGATGGTTCCAGAAAGTGGTTGTCTTATTATCAGCATGAAGCCGTAAATCCCATGCAGTTCTTTAACCGCTAATGCTATTCGTTTTTAAGAGTAAAGGAGTTTATTTGAAGGGGAAATTAAATGATTATTAAATGCGCACGATGTGAAAGCAAAGTGCCGAAAGAAGACATGTACCATTATCGTGGTCAGGAACTTTGCGAGGATTGTTTTATGGGTGCAATGCAGGCTCCAAAAACCTGTGATGTAGCCGCAACCCAGCTGGCTAAAAAACACCGCCGGGCAGCAGGACAGAGCGGTACTGAGGGCTTGCTTGATATTCAAAAAAAGATTTATAACTATATAAAAGAAAAAGGCAAGGTCACCAGGCAGCAGGTCATGGATGATTTTAATATGCCTGAATGGGAACTCGACAAGCAAATTGCTGTTCTCAGACACTGTGAACTGGTGAAGGGTAAAAAAGAAGCTGATGGGGTTTACCTGGTTCTTTTTGACTACTAATGTCCTTTTTTAACAAAAAATTCGTTTGCCTTTCGAAGTGGTATGACTGCAAAGACTGTTATTATGCCGGTTGCCAGGAAAGCGATACCCAGTCCCGGCCCCTGTGCTGCTATTCCGAATGCGAGGGCTCCTACGGCAAAGAAGATATCGATCGTATTTTCCTGCAGGCTGATGGTGGTAGCACGAAGCTTGGGCTTGCTGATTTCAATCAGCCATGCAGCAAAAACAAGCGAGCTGCCCTGGATCCCAACTCCTAAAATAACAGCGCAGATTATAACCAAAGCAGGCCAATATGGCAGGCAATAAAACAGGGCAGCACCAATGCCCAAAATTATCAACATTGGCCAGGCGACTTGCTGGCGGCCAAAATGGTCTGAAAGGGCTCCTGCTCCCAGGCAGGTAATGATTCCCGATGCGCCAAAAACAATGAAAAAGAAAGCCGCTTCTACAGTTGGGGCTGCCAATTCTATGTGAACAGCGGCAAAAGAAACAACTGCGCTGTAAGTGAAAGCAAATAGTGTAATGCCACCTATCAGTGGATAAAGCTGCTTGACAGAGAGGGCTTCCATAAATTGATTCCAGGAACTGGTAATTTTTTCAGTTCTGACTGGAATAACAGGTGTTTTAACTGCTGCTAGAAGGGCAAGTGCTAAAATACTGCTAAACCCGCTGATCATGAACCAGCTAGTGTAGCCAGAGCTGTCTATGATTAACAATGCAGCAGATGGCCCGGCTAGCAGGCTTAAGTTAAAAAAAATACGCAGAGTGCCCAGGTAAGTACCCATCCGCTGTGGAGGTGCCATTTCTGCTGTCAGGGCGTACATCCCTGGTAGAAAAACTGCCAGCCCCAGGGATTGGTAAATACGAGCAAACAGCAGCAGGCTGTATGAAGGGCTAAGTATTAGCAGCAGTGGGGCAGTAGCAAATGTAAAAGCTCCCAGCAGCATCAGCGGTTTAGGACCCCTGCGATCCATAATCGGACCTAAATAAAAGCGAATCAATACTGCAGTGACTCCAAACAAAGTGTTTTGTAGACCTGCCTGAAAAGGAGAACTGCCTATTGAAAGGCTGTAGGATGGAAAAACAGCGATAGCAGCGAACAGGTTGAACATGAAGAAGAAAACTGATCCAAAAAATAAAAGCCAGTTAAACCACCCTGGT
>PWSG01000211.1 GCA_003564055.1 Syntrophomonadaceae bacterium | reverse complement strand
CCAGTTCGCGCTTAAGGTTAATTGATCATCATCAGGATTAATTGATATTACCTCTAAAGAGAGAGATTGGTTAGTTGCAGTAGCTGTATTCGCAGTTACACTAGTATCGGTGAGGTAAGTGGCACCAGAGCCCTGTTCATAAACAAAAACATCAGTACCGGCGTTTGCATTGGTAATATCTAATCCAGTCTGAATGGCATAATCCCCAGCCAAGAAGTTGCTGGCACCGCCGAGCTGGAGATCGCGAACACCAACATTGTTCGGATCATATTCGGTTAGTGATTGAGTCGCATCACCGTTTATTGTGGGTTGGTCGCCACTTGAAGTTACTGTAAAACCGAACTGCATAGCCTGGCCAGGGTCTCTTAAGATGATTGAAAAATCCTCATCAGCTTGAACTGCAATAAACAGCTGGCTCAGTTCAGCGTCATTGTTAATAGCTTCAACAATTGCTCCGGCAATTTGCTGATCATCATTAGTACCATCAAGCTCTTGTTGTGGCACATCAAAAGAAATAGTTTCGCCGTCCACAATAAACTGAAGGTTGATATCGATTTCATCTCCTGAAGTCAGGGTTCCAGCTACCGTTCCTTCAAAAGTAGCATGCCCCAGATGTAGATCTCTTACTGCCGATCCGTCGGCGTGCTTTACCTTCATCAGGTCGGTTTTCTGGATCTGGGCCTGGCCCGGGGTAGCGTCGATCTGGAGACGGTAGTTGCCGCCGCCGGCTTGCTTTTGGCCGAACTGGTCCATCACCCTTAAGCCATCTCTCATAAAGACCTTGGTTTCAAGGTTGCTGGTAGAGCTCAAGGCTGAAGTTGTACCGTCAAGGAGCTTCTTGGTATTAAATTCCGTGGTGTTACCGACGCGGTCAATCTCGGCAGCTAACTGGTCGATTTCTTTCTGGATCTCCTGCCGGTCAGAAAGAGTGAGGGTATCATTTGCCGCCTGCACGGATAGCTCGCGCATCCTTTGCAAGATAGAGTGGGTTTCATTCAGGGCGCCCTCTGCGGTCTGGATTAAGGAGATACCGTCCTGGGCGTTACTCATGGCCTGGTTCAGGCCGCGGATCTGGCCGCGCATTTTTTCCGAGATGGAAAGCCCTGCTGCATCGTCAGCAGCACGGTTGATACGCAGTCCCGAGGAGAGTCTTTCAAGTGACTTGTTCAGCCGGTTTTCATTACCGACCATGTTCCTGTACGCATTTAAAGCAGAAATGTTTTGATTAATTCTCATTTTTTCAATCCTCCGTGATTGATTTTTTGTTCGGCATCTGTGCCGGTTTTTATTTCAAACCCTTCCCCTTCGGCTTAAGGTGCTTTTTTAGCTGTCCTCCTTTCTAAAGCTTTTTACAAAAGCCGCTGCGAGATGAGCAGAAACCGCTGGTTGTTCTTTAGCCCGGACTTGATCTGCTCGCTTAAAAGCGTTTTTACCGGGAGGCTACAATCAGCCTTATAGGGATTATCGGCAGGAGCTGAAGTTAATTAAGGGGTAAAATGAATTTTTTTATATTTTTTTTGGCCGTTAATTTAAGTTTCAAAATGCCGATGCATATATAGAGGGTTAATTACTGTGTCCTATGACAAAATCCTTGCCACTTGCAGGGTATTTATTACACAAGGAAGCTTTTGATTTTGCAAACACAAATAGATCATGTTGATGCAAGCAAAAGCATTATAAAAGATAAAATCCGCGAAATGATCAAAAGGGGCGACCTTGATCAAGCCAAGGAAGCCTTAATGATTTATGAACAAAAAATACAGCACGACCCGGATATCACACTGTTAATTGCCGATATCCTTGAACGTGAAGGTAACCATGCCACCCTGGCCGAAGTGCTCCATGAAGGGCTGCTTAAATACCCCGGTAATTTTAAGCTGTTATACCGCCTGGGAAAAATATTTGAAAACCAAAAAGAGTATTACTCGGCCTGGGATACTTATCTAGAAGCGATGCCTAAAGTTTCAGGCAGCCAGCAGCGAAAAATGCTCAGGCAGGCTTTGGGCCGGTGCAGGGCAAATTTAAAATCAGGACAAAACATGTTCAGCAACGGCTTTTCAATTGTCCTCAAGGGCGACCGTGACCCGGTAGTGCTTAATTACCGCCTGGACAAGTTGAAAAAACGCCGGGCTCTCTTGCAAGCTATCCTTGAGCAAACCGATTCAAACTGCTGCAGCGCCCTGGAACTGGAATGCGCAGCAGGTATGGTCAGCAGGATTCTCGGCTACTGCGGGCTAAAGACTTTGGGCCTGACAGAAAATCCCCATGATCTTTACAAGGCCAGGTCAATTGAATTCCCCAAGCAAGCCCGTCAGGGGGAGCTGGTAGAGTGGCAGGTATTCGAAAAGTTTATACTGAATAAACAAAGTGCTCAAAACCTTAATGGTTATGACCTGGTATTGCTGCTGCCCGAATTTTTCAGCTGGTATAAGGAACGTGGCTTAGAAGAAGTGCGGGCAATAGTAAAGATACTGGCAGAGAAAGCTAACCGGCAGTTTTTTATTTACCTGCCGTTTCCCGATGATGAAGATAGCAATGATGACGACGAAAGATTAAGGACTTTAATGAAAGATGAGCTTGTTAGCCTGTTTAATGAAATGCAGGGCAGGCTGACTGAAAAAAACCTTGAGCAGGCAGGAACCCTGCTGGAAGTAGCAAAAGCAGGTCTGGAAGAAGTTACCCGCGGCGCTTTAATCCCGGGTAGTAAAATTGCTGTAAAGGGTAAAAGCAAAATAGTTAAGATGAACATAGAGGATTTGATCGGGATTTCGGCTTTTACATACGGAAAAGATGGCTGGCATTATTACAGCGCTGTTATCAGGGAACTGGAAGAAAACCCGAACCTCCTTTACGAAGAATCTTCCCTGAAACGTTTCTACGATCGCTTCCAACCGAAAAACCGCCTGGAGCAGTGGCTGGACGATTGCGGAGAAGAACTATATCCCTTAAGCCGGGGTTGGCCGAACCTGCCCTGGTACGACATGGACAAGCAGCAGCGCCTGATCCCGAAAACGTACTCCAACCCGCGCAGGAAAGAGCGCGGCGGCAACCAACACTGGGGGCCAAACAGCGATCGGTTTGGGCGCGAGGAACTGGCAAGGATCAAAGCTGCTTATGAGATGATGAAACCCGGTTACCTGCCGGAAGTTTATCCCGATGGCTTTATAAAGGGATACTTGTTGAAGCGGGGTGAAAAAGTGCGCCTGTTAGTAACCGAAGGGCAGCACCGCATCGCTGCTTTAGATTGCCTGGGTTACAGGGAAATAAATTGCCTGCTTGACCCTAATGCTCAAACAGCTACAGCAATAGTTGATATTAGTGAAGTGGGCAGCTGGCCCCTGGTTAAAAGCGGGCTTTACAGCAGGGAAGTTGCAGAAAAAGTTTTTAACGCTTATATGGATGCAGATGGGAAGAAGAAAGCCAAACGGTTCGGATTGATTTAGGAGCAGGGCCGGGGTTGGCGGCAGTTGTTCGTGACGTATCAAGGGGACGGTATGGTTGTCGTTGTCGTAGTTGTCAGGGGGGCGGGGTTGGTGACAACTTTTTCGTGAAAGCGATTAAGAAATTAATAAGAAAGCGGCGCACAAGTGCGCCGCTTCATAAATATAGCTGGCTAATTTACACAAATATCAACTATTTAAAGGCCTGCTCTTGTATTTTCAAAAGCTTGTCGCGTTCCAACCCGGTCAGCTTCATGACTTCTTCGAAATCCTTGCCTTCGCGAAACGCTTGTAGTGCAATAAGAGCAATTTCCAAGCCTTCTTCTCTACCTTCTTCCCTACCTTCTTCTCTACCTTCTTCTTTACCTTCATTTCTAAGCTTCTCTGCAATAGTCATGAGCAACTCGCCTCCTTTTGGTGATACTTTCTTAACCGCTTCATGCATATCTGTATAGCTCATATCATCACGAGCGTTGATAATGTAGCGGACCATGGTCTCTAAATAGTCTGTCGCATTTTGCCCCCGGTCCAGTTCTTCGAGCGCCTGCATCGAACGGGTAATAGTAGCCAGTAACTCTTTTTCATCTTTAAAGATTGCGTTCAAGATACTGATAAAGATCTGAAGCTCAACACCAATGATCCGGACCTTTCTACTAGCAAAATCGAAGCTTTTATCCAGGCGCAGCGATAAAAGCTCGCCCATCCGGCAGCCGGTCTGTAAAAAGAACCTGAACATGGCATGGTCCCGAACCGCGTCCTGTCCTGTATTGGCAGCCGCCAAAAACCGCTCCGCCTCTTCTAAGGTCAAGTAAATTGGCAATTTCTTTTTCGGCCGTTTTAGTTTGAAGCGTAAAGTCGGGTTGAGTTTACCCTTCAAATAGTTATAGCGGTCGAGGAAGTCATAGTAGCTGCGCAGGGCAATCAGGATGCGGTAGCGACTGTTGAGAGGGTCCCCGCGCTTATCACCTACACTGTTTAAGTATTTTAGAATGTGAATCGGCTCTATCTTTACGGGATCGCAGGCCTCTTCACCAAACTCTTTTTCGACAAAGCCCAGGAAGAGCTCAATCTCCCTGCTGTAGTT
>PWSG01000197.1 GCA_003564055.1 Syntrophomonadaceae bacterium | reverse complement strand
AAAGACTCGTCAGCCCTGCACTATTTTGATATGCGGCGCTTCGGAAGGCTTTGGCTTGTCGCAGACCGGGAAGAGCTCGAATCAAAAGTTTTAAAACGTATTGGTCCCGATATCCTGGAAGAAGTTGACCTTAAAAGATTTATAGAACTGCTCGATAAACGACAGCGCACCAAACTGAAAGCCCTGCTGCTCGATCAAAGCTTCGCTGCAGGGATGGGCAACATTTATACCGATGAATGTCTTTACCGCTGCAGCATTAACCCCTGCAGGCAGGCCGGCACCTTAAGCCGCGCCGAAAAAGAAGAACTTTATGCGGCGATAAAAGCCGTCTTAGCCGACGGTATCGAATACGGCGGAACCACCTTCCGCGATTACCGCACCGCCAGCGGAGCACTGGGCAGCTTCCAGGCAAAACTTGCTGTCTACGGACGAAAAGGCGAAAAATGCAGCTGCGGCACAACAATCGAAAAAATTACAGAAGCAGGCCGGGGCACATACTATTGTCCCCACTGCCAAAAATAATTTCGGGACACATTAATTATACTTTTCAACAGTTAAACCTGGCGTTATCTTACCATTTCAGGTTGTGTTTAATATATATCCGGGCATTCAGCAGTTAGCAAGCAGGGTAAAACTATAGTATGGCAAAGCAGAGGATATGGTGATTTGATGAAAACAATTGGACTAACAGGCGGGATCGCCTCGGGCAAAAGCACCGTGGCAAAAATGTTAAAAGAAAAGGGAGCATACCTGCTTGATGCCGATAAACTGGCCAGGGAAGTGGTTGAACCTGATGAGCCCGCCTGGCGGCAGATAGTTGACTGGCTTGGTGAATCGATCTTACAGCCTGATCGTCATATCGATCGTTCTAAATTAGCAAGCCTGGTATTTGATGATAAAAGCAAGCTGGAAAAACTTAATAAAATAGTTCATCCCCAGGTTGGTTATCGTTTTAAAGCCCTGAAGGAAGAAATATTATTAAAAGATCCTGAAGCTGTTATAGTTTATGATATTCCTTTACTGATCGAGGCAGGAATGCAGAAAATGGTTGATCATATTGTTCTGGTTTTTGTTCCCCGTGAGGTGCAGATACAACGCCTGCAGCAGCGTGACGGTTTGTCGCGCCGTGAAGCTGAACTTCGCCTCAAAGCCCAGCTGCCTCTGGAAGAAAAAAGAAAGCAAGCTCATACCGTGATTGACAATAGCAGCTCGCTTGAGGAAACGGCGAGGCAGGTTGATCAATTCTGGCAAAGAATAAATTAAAAGGAGGACGATCATGCATATCGTGACACTGATTAAAGGCGATGGTATTGGGCCAGATATAACCGATGCCACCTTGCAGGTAATCGAAGCGGCAGGAGTAAAAATTAAGTGGGAAGAAGTCAGCGCGGGCGAGGGGGCTATTGAAGAATACGGTACACCCCTTCCTGAAAAGGTCATTCATTCTTTGAAAAAAAACGGAATAGGTTTAAAAGGACCCCTGACTACACCTGTCGGCTCAGGGTTTCGCAGTATTAACGTTGCCCTGCGCATGGAGCTCGACTTATATGCTAACCTGCGTCCTTCAAAATCCTTTCCGGGTGTTCGATCACGCTATGAAGATATTGACCTGGTCGTAGTCCGGGAAAATACCGAAGATCTCTATGCAGGAGTAGAGCATATGGTCGGCGCTGATGCGGCTGAAAGCATCAAGATCATAACCCGCAGAGCATCACAGCGCATTGTCCGTTTCGCTTTCGATTATGCTCTCGAAAATAATCGGGAAAAAGTAACCGCAGTGCACAAGGCCAATATTCTTAAATTAAGTGACGGACTCTTTCTTGAAGTTGCTCGCGAGGTGGCGGAAAAATATCCAAAAATTGAATTTGAAGACCGTATCGTTGACAACATGGCCATGCAGCTGGTGCAAAAACCTGAACTATATGATGTCCTGGTTATGCCTAACCTTTACGGTGATATATTATCCGACTTGTGTGCGGGCTTAGTTGGTGGACTCGGCCTGGTTCCGGGCGCGAACATTGGTGATAATGCCGCTCTTTTTGAACCTGTTCACGGCAGCGCTCCGAAGTATGCCGGTAAAAATTACGTCAATCCTTCGGCAATGATCATGGCGGCCGTTTTAATGCTCAAACATATGGAGGAAAAAGAAGCGGCCAACCGTATTGAAAAAGCCCTGGCAGCCCAGATTAAGGAAGGTAAAGAGCTAACCGCTGACCTGGGAGGCAGCGCCGGCACATCAGAGATGGCTGCTGCCCTGGTCGAACGTATTAAAAGTGATAATGTTTAGAGGCATTTCCTGCCAAACCAGATTTTAATCAAACAGGGGAGAATAAAATGCGCGTTTCCGCACTAACAATGGCCGGATTAAGATTAAAAGATGAAAATAAATACCGCCTGGATATGATAGCTTTAATTAAAAACAGCGGGGCAAACCTGGTTGTTCTGCCGGCTTACAGCGCCTTAATACTTGGCCTCGAAACCGGGGGCCTGGCGCCTGACCTAAATTTTTCTGTTGCTTTTCAGCATTATATAGATAACAACATCAACTGGAACAATCGTTTTAAGGATTTGCACAGCGCCCTGTCAAGTGAACTGAAGGTATACCTGGCAGCCGGCACGCTCATTGAAAGTTTTTCAGGCCGTCATTACCACACTGCCTGCTGTTTTAACCCGGCAGGAGAGATATGCGGCACACAAAAACAAACGCATCTTACCCGCGCTGAACGCGAAATTGGAATAAGCCGGGGTGAAGAGCTAAACACTTTTTACGTAAATGATTTCCAAGCCGGATTAGTTGTCGGAAACGATGCCCGTCATCCGGAAGTAGGCCGCATCTTTGCCCTGCGCGGAGCTAACCTTCTTCTTCATTGCGGCGCTATCGAAGCAGGTTTTAACTGCTGGCCGCAGGTTGCCGGCATGTGGTCCCAGGTCCAGCAAAACCAGTTTTGGTCCGTGGAAGCACAGCTAAGCGGGGCTATCGGCGATAAGCATTTCGGGGCGCCACCGGCAGTGCTTGGTCCCTGTGAAATTACCCCGGGCCAAAGCGGCTACTTAAGCCGCGGTTATCCGCACAGCAGCCTTATAACAGCTGAACTGGATGAAAAAGCCCGCCGCCGGATCAGGCAAAAGTACCCGATTCTCGATCTTTTAAACCTGGAAGCATATACCGGTATTAATAAAGATTCTGCCTTGTAAGATCTCTTTGCCTCTAAAAATGGCAAAAAAGAATGCTGAAATATAGCATGCCCGGCATTATATAACACTTTTTTTAAGACAGGAGTCTGGCAAATGGCCCTTAATGGCTGGAAAGAAAAATTATATCAGCGCTATCTGAAGTGGGTCTGCCGTCCCGGCCGCATAGAAAAGCACCTTGGAACAGTACTGCCTTCTTCCGCACGGCCTGCATCAGGGATTAAAACAGGCCTAATAAGGACTGCAGCCTTGCAGGTCGAACTAAAGCTTTTTAAAAACCCTCTCCACTATGCTGACGAAATGCATCGCCGAACAAGGGAAGCAGTGAAAGAAGGAGCCAGGCTGATTGCCTTTCCCGAATACAATAACCTTCCCCTGTTAGGTCTTCTGCCCGGTTTTGAAAAGATGGAAGAAACGTATCGAAAGAAAGCAAATGAGCCAAAGTCTAAAGAGGGTAATAAAAAGGAAAAAATAAGCTTAGCTGACGTGTTTTGCTATATGAACCCTGCGGTTCAGCCGCTTGTCATAGCCCTGTTTTCTCGCCTTGCCGCTGCATACAATATCTATATTATGACCGGCAGTTTTGCCCTGGCCGCTAACGGCAGAGTAATCAACAGATCCTATCTATTCGGTCCTTCGGGCCTTTTAATAGGCAGCCAGGATAAAGTTAACTTGACGCTCATGGAAACTGAATGGAATATGAAAAGGGGCAGTGCATTTTCTGTTTATGAGACATCACTGGGCAGGCTGGCCCTGCCTGTCTGTATGGATGCAACATACTATGAAACATTTCGTATCCTGGAGAAAAAAGGGGCCGATATTGTATTGCTGCCGATTGCTAACCTTGAAGAATACAACTATTGGCTTGCCCTGCGCGGGATCTGGCCGCGTGTGCAGGAAAGTCAGCTTTACGGCATTAAAAGCACACTTGTCGGCAATATTGCCGGACTAAACTTTACCGGCCGTGCCGGCATATTTGCTCCCCTGGAAATTACCCCCCGGCAGAACGGAGTTCTTGCCGAGGTAGAAACCTGCAACAATGAATCTATGGCGGTAGCTGACCTTGATCTTGAAGCCCTCCACAGTTTGCGCCGCAGCCACCCCTGGCGCGATAATAACCAGGCCCTATACGACCGTTATTTCCCCAAAATCTATGGCTAATTGCAGGCTGCTTAAGCTATACAAGCTATTAAAAAACCGCGAATTAAACTTCTTCATATTGGCTGTTTTGCTGCCGCAGCATAGTTAAGAAGCTAAAAAAGTAAATCGAAAAATCGCAATGCCATATCCAGCCATCAGAGGTTTCCTATTCTTTTTCTATATTTACAGTTT
>PWSG01000285.1 GCA_003564055.1 Syntrophomonadaceae bacterium | reverse complement strand
TTCTCGAAGTTAAAGTAAATGTTGGTGATGAAATAAAAGATGGAGACGTGCTAATGGTTTTAGAAGCGATGAAAATGGAAAATGAACTTACTGCGTCACAGGCAGGCACAGGAGCAGAGATTCTAGTTAAAAAAGGCGACACTGTTAACAGCGGAGACCCCTTAATTGTCCTGTCATAAAAAAATATTAAAATAATCCTCGCTTGAAAGGGGCTGAGTACAGTTGCTGGACATGCTTTCAGAATTTATTCAGGATACCGGTTATTATAATCTGCAGGTTAACGATGTGGTTATGATTGTTGTTGCCTGTATTTTGTTATACCTCGGCATAGCCAAGAAATATGAACCACTGCTGCTGGTTCCGATAAGTTTCGGGATATTACTTGTTAACCTGCCCATGGGCGGACTGATGATTCCCGAGTTAAGCGGTGAACCCGGAGGTTTGCTTTATTACCTGTCTTTAGGTCTTGAACTTGGTATTTATCCGCCCCTGATTTTTCTTGGAGTTGGGGCGATGACTGACTTCGGACCGCTAATTGCAAATCCGGTTACAATACTTTTAGGAGCAGCAGCCCAGTTCGGGATTTTTCTTACTTTCATAGGGGCGATCATGCTTGGTTTTACGGCTCCCCAGGCTGGAGCAATCGGTATTATCGGCGGTGCAGACGGCCCTACTGCCATTTTTCTTGCCAGCAGGCTTGCCCCAGAATTGCTGGGTTCTATTGCCATAGCGGCCTACTCGTATATGGCCCTGGTTCCGATCATTCAACCTCCAATTATGCGCTTGCTAACCACTAAAAAAGAACGCCAGGTTGTAATGGAACAGTTAAGGCCAGTGTCGAAAGTTGAAAAAATATTGTTTCCAATTGTAGTGATTATTCTTACCGGGCTGCTTCTACCTGCTGCGCTCCCGCTTTTAGGAATGTTGATGTTTGGCAACCTGATCAGAGAAAGCGGTGTCACCAATCGCTTAAGCAGCGCTGCCCAAAATGAATTAAATAATATTGTGGTTATATTTTTGGGACTTACTGTTGGGGCCAAGGCTACCGCAGCTTACTTTTTAACACCGGAAACCATTAAAATTATTCTGCTGGGATTAGCAGCTTTTGCTTTCGGTACAGCAACTGGTGTATTGATGGGCAAGCTGCTTTACATAGTCACAAACGGTAAAATAAATCCATTAATTGGCTCAGCCGGCGTTTCCGCTGTTCCAATGGCAGCGCGTGTTTCCCAGTCGGTCGGCAAGGAAGAGAACCCAAACAATTACCTGCTCATGCATGCCATGGGTCCTAATGTAGCCGGGGTAATAGGTTCTGCAGTAGCTGCTGGAATACTGCTATCGATTCTCCTTTAAATAGAAAGAGGTGTGTCTGTGTCAAATGTAAGAGTAAGATTTGCGCCCAGCCCTACCGGTGAATTACATATCGGCGGAGCCAGAACAGCTTTATTCAACATACTATACGTAAGGTCAAAAGGTGGCACTTTTGTCCTGCGCATAGATGATACAGACCTGGAGAGGTCACGTGCCGACTATATTGATAAGTTGATCGAGTCATTGAAATGGTTGGGTCTGGATTGGGACGAGGGCCCCTATTATCAATCGAAAAGAATATCTGAATATACCAGTGAAGCTGAACGCCTGCTGTCGGATAAAAAAGCTTACCGCTGTTACTGCAGTGTTGAAGAACTTGCTAGCGGAAGGGAAGCGGCTAAGAAAGAGAACAGAGCTTTTTTATACGCCGGAACCTGCAGGGAACTACCTCCTGAAACAGAAGAAAAATTTTTGAAGGAGGGAAGGGAGGCCGTAATCAGACTGCGCACTCCCGAACATGGAAGCACAGTTGTTAATGATTTAATCAGGGGAGAGGTAAGCTTTGATAATGAAATGCTGGACGATTTTATTATAATTAAATCAAACGGGCAGCCGACTTATAATTTTGCAAGTGTGGTAGATGATTTGCAAATGGAAATAACTGATGTGATTCGTGCCGAGGAGCATCTTTCAAATACCCCAAGACAGCTGTTGTGCGCACAGGCGCTGGGCTTTGATCCACCCCGCTTTGCCCATGTTCCGATGATCCTTGCACCGGATCGCAGCAAGCTGAGCAAGAGGCATGGAGCCACATCTGTCGAAGAATTTTTTAGAGAAGGTTACCTTCCAGAAGCACTAATTAATTATATGGCTCTACTTGGCTGGTCTCCCGGTGATGATCTTGAAATATTAAGCCTAAAAGAAATGATCGATTTGTTTAGTTTGCCAAGGGTAAACAAAACCGCGGCTGTTTATGATGTAAATAAATTGGCCTGGATGAACGGACATTACATCAGGGAATATGATGCGGATAAGCTGGCGAAAGCAGCGATACCATTTTTTAAAAAGAAAGGTCTAATTAAAGAAGAGTTGTCTGCGAATGAATATAATTTTTTGAAAAGGGTTACTACAGTGGTCAAAGAAAGAGCAAGGACACTTGTTGAGTTGGCCGATGCAGCAGAGTACTTTTATATTGATCAATTTGAATATGATCCTAAAGGGATCAAAAAGGTTTTTAAAAAAGAGGATGCAGCCGAACTTATGAGCACCCTGACAGAGGAACTGCAGGCGCTTGAACCTTTTGATGCCGAATCCACAGAAAAACTGTTCCAATCTTTAAGTGAAAAGACAGGGTTATCGCCTGGTAAGCTGATCCAGCCTGCCAGGCTTGCTGTTACGGGCCGTACGGGAGGTCCAGGCCTTTTTGAGATCCTGGATCTGCTCGGGAAAGAAAAGACGATCGCCAGGATGAAAAAAGCAATTGAATATGTTGAAAATAAAATGTAGCTGAAATACAGCTGTCTTTAATTGTTTATTTGTCGATATCCTGCTTCGATTCTTCTTCCTTTTTCTTGACGTAACCGCTTTTAAGGAAGAAGACAAGCAAAAAAAAGATTCCAATCAGGATCAGCCCGGTAATCAGCTGTTGCATAATAAAACGCTCCCTTGTTATTAAGAATGGTTAAAAAGGATTCCAACTCCGCTTTGCATATACTCCATCATCGATTAAATCCCGGTAAACATCAAGCATTTTTTCGGCACAGAAAGTGGAAGAAACCAGTCCGGCATTTTCTAATGCTTTTTTACTCATGTCCTGATAAAGAGTTTTGTCATTTAAAAGAAAGAGAATTGCTTCAGTGAAAGCTTGTACAGAAGGATCTGTTAAAAGACCGTCTTCTCCGTGGGCAACCATTTCTGCAGGGCCAAAAGCGCGTATAGCTACTGTTGGGATACCTGCCGCTTTAGCTTCCCCGATAACCAGACCCTGGGTTTCTGTTACAGAAGGGAAAACAAACAGGTCTGCGCTGGCGTAGCAGTGAACAATGGACTGCCGCGGCAGAACTCCGGTAAAAGTGAGTTTGTCTTCAAGTCCCATTTGACGGCCCATATTTCTAAGATGACTTTCCTGGGGACCTTTTCCGACTAAAACAAGATGTGCATCCGGAAATGAATTTTGGACCTTCTGAAAAGAGTTCATTAAAAATGTTACATTTTTTTCTTTCCCAAGCCGACCGACAAATAAAAGGACAATTTCTTCGGGCTTAATGCCATAATTATTTTGCAGCCAGTTTGAGTCGAGATCTTTAAATTCAGCGAGGTCAACACCGGTGGGAATGTTGACAAGTGGAGCTTCAACACCAATTCTTCGCAGGTAGTTAACGACCAGTTGTGAAGGGGTTATTACCATGTTACAGCGGTTGCAAAAATTGCGGGCGATATTTTGCACTACCTGTTTCGAGGTTTTTTCAACAAAAGGAAAGTAGTGAACATACTGATCGTAAAGGGTGTGAAAAGTAAAAACCAGGGGCAGTTTATAACGACGCGCAGCCCTTGCGCCCAGCCTGCCGAGCAAAAAAGGAGAGTGAGCGTGAATTATATCCAGTTTTAGTTGCTTTATTGTTGAGCCGAGTTGAGCTGAAAATGGTATGGGTAAAGAAAAATCGGGGTTGCTTGGCCAGGGGACTGATATGAAGCGAAACACACCTTCTTCGCGCGGGGGATGCAGCATGGGGTAATCAGGTCCGAAAATATAAACATCGTGGCCAAGTGTATTGAATTCACGCGAAAAAAGCTCGATTGATCTTACGACTCCGCTTGTATAGGGTCGAAAGCTGTCTGTGAAGACGCCAATTTTCAACTTTAAGCCCCCTTAAATTTATAAATCTAATGATCCACCTATCAAGCAAGCTTTAAATTATGGCGTTAAGCCAGTTCTTGAAGCTTTATCCACCAGGCATCGCGTGCAGAAGTGTGTGCGTCTCAGGCTGCTCGTTTTACGTTCGCTTAAAGCTTCAGGTACCCGGTTAATCAAGGATGCTTCTGCTTATGGCAAAAAATTTGGTTATTGAAGCTATAAGCTTGCACTGGATAAATCAGGCGACTAAGCTTCAATTTCTTTTAGCAAAGAATTAATTACTGTAAGCCTGTTCAAAGTGCCTGTTGGATATAGCCATAGCTTTTTCGCTGTCTTCAGGATGGCCGTATCTTTCAATTACTTCAATACTGGTATTATAAATATTTTCA
>PWSG01000003.1 GCA_003564055.1 Syntrophomonadaceae bacterium | reverse complement strand
TGCTGGCTGATGCCATGAGTGGTGAAGACACCCGCTTTAGCAGTTGGAATGAGATTGAAAGTTCCTGGGCTCTGACGGATGCTATATACAGTGAACACAAGCGGTTACCTGGCAAGCTGGATATTTATAAGCCCGGCAGCACAGGCCCCGAGGCTGCAGCGGAAATGCTGGCCCGGGACGGCCGCAGCTGGTGGGAGTCATAAACTTTTATCTGGGAGATATGCGCTTATTCTTAAAGATCAAATGTATGCTTGTGACATTACGGGAAAGTTAAATTGACGGGCATTTTAACTTAAAAAAGAGAAAATGCTTTGAAAACAGGTTTACCAGTTCTAAAGATATTTCCCCCAGGTAGGGCGAAGCCTGCCCTGCAAGGCTTAACGGAGGCAAAGCAATGGTTCTTTATGATATTTCCATGACTATAGAGCCGAATATGGCTGTTTATAAAAACAAGGAAGAAAAGAAGCCGCTAATTGAAACGGTGCGAAATTTTAAGAAAAGCTCTGTTTATGAAAGCCGCATTGGTATGGATCTGCACACCGGAACCCACATTGATATGCCTCTTCACTTCATTCCTGGCGGCAGCAACTCAGATTGTTGGGCTGCAGATAATATGTTTACTTCCTGCCTGGTGATGGATTTTACCAACCTTAAAGCTGAAATGGTTTCTTCAAAAGAACTGGAAGAAAAAGAAAAATCAATGCAGGCCGGGGGGTTTTCTTTAAACCGCTGCAACACTGTTTTGCTTAAAACAAAAAATTCTCTGGAGGATGGTTTTAATCATTCATTTGTTTTTCTCGACAAAAAAGGGGCTGCTTACCTGGTTAAAAAGAATATTAAAGGTGTCGGCATCGATGCCCTCGGCATTGAGCGCAATCAGCCCCAACATGAAACTCACAAAACCCTTTTGGGCGCTGGTGTATGGATCATGGAAGGACTTTGTCTTAAAGGTGTGCCGGAAGGCGAATATAATCTTGCTGTAATGCCTTTAAAAATCAGGGGTGTTGAAGCGCTTCCCGCCCGGGCGGTTCTTTTGGCAGCAGACAGATAAAGAAAGTTTTAATTACATCTGCAATTTACAACAAAGAACACTTTTTTTTGGGTTCATATAAAGATGACTGATTAATTTTTAGGGCAGGAGAGTTTAAATGGAACTGGTAAGGCTAGGAAAAACTGATTTAATGGTCAGCCGTATCGGATTTGGGGCCCTGCCGATCCAATCTGTCGATCGTAATAGCGCCGTTAAGGTAGTTCGATACGTATATGAGCGGGGCATTAACTTTTTCGATACGGCAAGGAGTTATACAACCAGTGAAGGTGATCTGGGGCGTGCCCTGGCAGGGTTAAACAGTAAAGTAATAGTTGCCACAAAATCGGCTTTTAAAAACCTGGAGCAGCTTGATAAAGATTTCAATCTCAGCTTCGACAACCTGCAGCGGAGCTATATTGATCTATTTCAGTTTCATATTGTTAATTACGAGAAAGAGCTTGAGGCCATCTTAAAAAAAGGCGGACCGCTGGATTACCTGAAAAACGAGCAGAAAAAGGGCAGGCTGCGTCATATCGGGATAACTTCACATCGCCCGAAATTGATGCTGCAGGCATTAAAAACCGGTGTTTTTGAAACGGTGCAGGTCCCTCTTAATTATATCGAGAATGAACCCCTGGAAGAGTTGATCCCCCTGGCCCGATCTCTTGATATCGGCATTATCGCCATGAAGCCGGTTGCCGGAGGAGTATTCACCGGCAACCGGTCGGCAATCAGCTGGATCCTGCAGCATCCCAGTGTTGTTCCTATTCCCGGCATGTGCCGGATCGAAGAAGTTGACGACAACCTGAAAGCCCTTGATGCCCCGCCGGCCCGGGCCGAACTGGATCAGCTGGAAGCCGACAAGCAGGGACTGGGCACGGTATTCTGCCGCCGCTGCGATTACTGCATGCCCTGCCCCAATGATATAGAAGCTTCATATATTGTCCGCTCCGGAATGATTTTTAAACGGGTCGGCTGGGACAAGATGGAGAAGAGCCACATTGATGCCTTTACCAAAGGCCTTACCTGTGACCGGTGTGGGACCTGTGCTTCAAGGTGTCCCTATGACCTGCCCCTGGCTGAGATGGTCATAGACGAAAGTAAGGCCATGCTGCGTAAGGCCGTCGAACAGGGGTTGATAACAGAAGCAGAATTTAGCGAGAAGCTGAAGGTAGCAGAGAAAAAAGATTAGGATAAAAAAAGATTAAAGGTGAATCAATACGGCAAAGTTTTAAGGAGGCGATTGCCGGTGGAAAGGTGCCCTGAGATAGCTGATAAATTGATGCCCCTGGACGAGGCCGTAAGGCGTTTCATCTTCAACGGCTGCCAGCTTGCGATAGGGGGATTTACGGTGAACCGTAATCCCATGGCGGCTGCCTACGAGATAATTCGCCAGGGTATAGAGGATATCCACCTGGTTTGTCATTCCAACGGACAGGCCCTCGATATTCTCATCGGCGCGGGATGTGTAAAAAGGCTCGAGATTGCATACAGCGGAAACGGCCGTTTTGCCCCGACCTGTGTCAGGTTCAAGAAAGCGATAGAAGAGGGGGAACTTGAGTTTGAAGATTATTCGAATTACCAGATGGCGCTCCGGTTTTTGGCCGGAGCACTCGGTATCCCATTTATTCCAACTAAGTCAGGTCTCGGCTCGGATCTTATCAAGTACGGGGGATTTTCTCCTGAAATCAGGGAAGATGAGAAAGTTGCCAACTTGAAATACGCCGTTGTCGGAAACCCTTTCAGCAGTGAAAAGGACGAGATCCTGCTGCTGCCTGCTTTAACACCTGATGTTACGATCCTGCACGCACAGTATGTCGGCGAGGATGGCACGGTACAGATAAATGGACTCACTTTTGCTGACCTGGAGCAGGCGAAGGCAGCGGACACGGTGATCATTACCTGCGAGGAGATCGTTCCCAGGTCGTTCATCCGACTTGATCCGGATAAAAATTCGCTCCCCTCATTTTTTACCGATGCCATCGTTAAAGTCCCATACGGCGCCCATCCGACAGCCTGCTTCAAATTCTATGATTATGATCCCGCATATCTCAAACTGTACCGTAAGATGGCAGAGGATGATAACCTTTTCAAAGAATACCTTGATGAATGGGTATACGGTATGTCTTCCCACGAAGCCTATCTTTCAAAAGTTGGAACAGAAATGCTGCTTAAGATCAAGGCAAATCCTGCGTTAGGTTATGCGCAGGGGCTTGAGAGGAAATAAAGGGGGGGGTATCCTGTGATTAGCTACAGTGACAATGAAATGATGGCTATTGCAGCAGGCCGCTTGATAAATGATGGAGATGTCGTTTTCGCCGGCACCGGGGTTGCTATGCTGGCGGCTACGGCTGCGAAGCGTATCTATGCCCCGCGGGCAGTTGTTTTTTTTGAAACCGGGGGTATCGATCCTTCCCTCGATGAAATACCGATGGCCGTCGGAGATTCAAGGGTAATGAGCGGGACATCGCTTAATTCAGGACTTATAGAGGCTTTTTCGACTGTAGGGCATCGCAAACTGCATACTATTGCCTTCCTCGGTGCCGCCCAGGTAGACAGGTATGGTAACCTTAATACCACTTCTATAGGAAACTACTACAAACCGGGGAAACGTTTCTCGGGAAGCGGCGGTGCCTGTGACGCTTCTGCCCTGGCATCGGGTATCATCATCTTTATGCAGCATGAGAAGCGAAGATTCGTCGAAAAACTCGATTATCTAACCAGCGTTGGTTGGTACAAGGGTGGCAATTCGAGGCAGGAGCTTGGCTTAAAGCGTGGAGGCGCTATCGCTGTCGTAACCAACTTAGGTGTTCTAAGATTTCATAAAGAGACTAAAGAGATGTATCTTAGAGAATTTTTCCCCCGGGCTTCTGTCGACATGGTAGTAGAAAATACTGGTTTCCCCATCGATGTATCCGGGGCAAAAAAGACCCTGCCTCCTTTGCCTGAAGAGCTTAAGGTTTTGCGCGAAGAGGTCGATCCCCAGAGGCTTATTTGCCAATCGGACATGAATGCTCCACCGGGGTGAACATAATATTGAAACACATTGGTTTCAAATATAAGTTATATATGCCATATTGATCAATGAAAGGAGTTGCCGGACATGAACCGATTGAAGGGCTTTCCCGGCGATAGTGGTGGGAATCGTATAGTTATAAGTGTAATCGGGCCGGACCGGGTCGGTATCATCGCAGCTGTTACAACTGTTTTGGCCGAAAATGGTATTAATATCCTCGATATCAGCCAGACTATTATGCAGGAATTTTTTGTAATGATACTGGTGGCTGATATGAATAATGCATCTGTCGATCTGGTTACTTTAAAAGATCTGCTTGCCCGTACAGGGGAAAAGCTAAAGATGCGCATTGATGCCCAGCACGAAGATGTCTTTAATTATATGCACCGGATCTAAAAAAGTGCCTTTATGCAGAAGGGGTTGAGATGATTTGTTGACGACAGAAGAGATCCTGGAAACGATCAAGATGGTCCAGGAAGAAAATCTTGACATCCGGACTATTACCATGGGTATCAGCCTGCGC
>PWSG01000113.1 GCA_003564055.1 Syntrophomonadaceae bacterium | reverse complement strand
TCAGCCAGTGAATTTTTAGCGGGGCCCTCGTCTAAAGCATGCCGCAACCTGAACATTTGGGCCCGCAATATCATGCTCGGATCGGAATATTCCTTCTCAGGCCAGATGTTTCCCAGAATTGTTTCGGGAAAGAAAGATTTACCGCGGTTTGATAATAAAAACATAAATATTACCCACATGCGCCTGGATTGGCTTGAACTCTCATTAAGAACCTTTTGATCATGATATACATAGAACTTGCCGAGGGTATAGATGCAGATTTTTCGTTCACATAAGTGAGGATCGCTTTTAACCATAGATAGCCCGCTTTTCTTGAGTTGGCATTTAGTATTTATGTGCTGTTTTCATGTTACATCAATCAGGAAAATAACTCAAGTGCTGGGAAATATTTTATTATTTACGCTTTGCCAGGAGTATATTAGTGCCAGCATTGTTATATTGTACCTGCATCTTAACAGTTTTAGGGCCCCATCATGTTTTTGCATTTTAAAAAGTTGTTATTTAAATAAATAAGGGGGCACTTTTCTTTTGCGTGCCCCCTTAAGTGATAGTTCGTTAATGGATAACCGGTAGACCGGCAAACAGCTTTTTACTTTTAATTGCTCTGAACATCAAGGTGAATTGCATATATATCATATTCAGGCACTGTAACAATTAGTTGATTGCCCTTGTAATCAAAATTACCCGCGGCAGGCCTGAAACTGGGAACAGCATTTTCAGCATACCCCTGTATTTTGACTGTTTCACTTCCTGCCTGCAATGTCCAGCCGGAATTAAGGATAATGGTAATAGTTACCTCTCCATTTTCCGGTTCTGATACGTTAACTGTTCCTATGTCCATGGTCTGGCCGGCCCAAACAGTTTGGGTTTCGTCTCCATCGGTATTGTAATAATACCACCATGCGGCACCGTCACCTTCTGTATCTCCACCCCAGGCAGTCTCTTCACTGCCATTTTCACTGCCATTTCCGTTTTCACCGTTACCGTTTCCGTTATCATTGCCGTTGCCGTTGCCATTACCATTGGTTTCTTCGGCACAGGCTTCGAACTTAAATATTCCGCCTTCGTAAAAATAAGAAGCATAAGTAGAATCTGTTCCTGCCAGCAGGGCATCTTCTTCACTCATGGCAAACCAGTCAGCATTCCAATCATCGCCCCATAACTCAGATGGCGCTTCATTGGAGGCCTGCACTGCTTCAAACCCACCATTTAAAGTAAAGATGTTCCCCTGGAATTCATTGGTCATCTCGTTTCCGTCAAAAAGCACCAGTACACAAAGTTCAACAGTCTCTCCTGCCTGAATCGGACCGCCTGTGTAATAAAAGTCAAATCCGTTTCCTTCATCATTGTATTTCATTACCCAGTCACTACCCGGAACGGGAACAAGATATACCGGGTTACTGGGATTATCGAAATTCCATTGTCCGATAAAGTTTTTTAGCCGTATTTCAACTGCTTTTGATCCTTCATTTTCAATTTCAAAACATTTTACAAAACAATCACCCGGGTTTACATTACCCATCTTTTCTGCATTTAAAACGAATGTTTCATCAGCGCTAATTTGCACTGTCCCGGCAGTAAAAACATTTTCCGGGGCTACAGCTTCGTCGGTAAACCAGGCCATGGTAGCACCCAGCGATGCAGCAAATACAAAGAGGATAATAAGAATACTTAAATAAATTTTAGCTTTCATTTTTCTCTACCTCCATTTATATTCGGCAGCCAGGCTTTCTTAAATTTTAAATAAGACCCTTTGGCTTTGCGTCCCGGCCTTTTAGCCGGTTTGCCTTTATCGTCGTTAAAGTTTTAAAAATAAACTTCCTCTGCGTTGCGTTTGGTTTGCGTTAACGTTTAATGATTGGATTTAAACTATTTATCCCCTTTCTTAGTTTTTCTATTAATTATATCTACTTTCTATTATTAATATAAACAAGGACCTGTTATAAGTTTGTTACATTTAAGGGGTAAAGTTTAAAAAGATAGTTTTTAGTTAGCAATTAAGAGCTAAAGTGTTTGAGGGTCCATAGGGCGAGGGTGACCTGATTTAAATATTAAATTTGTTGATTAAGGCAAGAAGGAAGCATTGTATATGCTTCAAAGTATAAGCTTCAATGCAGGGAAGTGACGTGGAATATTATTATTCCAGGGTATTAAGGCCAGGGGTTTCTTTTAATTCACCGAAAGAGGTTAAATATTTACGGTAGGTTTTCTTCAGCCTTCCGAACATTTTGCAGGTGCTCTTCCAGCGTATGTGAAAAATAATGTTCGCCGCTGCCGTCATATTTATAGTTGTAGTAATAGTAATCAGTATCTTTGGGATAAAGGGCGGCATCGATAGAGGCTTTTCCTGGTGCTGCAATAGGGCCGGGCGGCAGTCCGGCATTCTGGTAGGTATTATATGGTGAAGGAACCTCGAGGTCTGCGAAGGTAAGAAATTCTTTAGTTTCGCCAAGAGCGTATTGAATCGTAGCATCTATTTGCAGCAGCTGTCCAATAGCAAGGCGGTTGTAGATAACACCGGCTATGATGTCACGCTCATGATCAACAGCCGCTTCCCTTTCAATCATTGAAGCAATCGTAATTATTTCGTGCAGTGATCGGTTTAGTTCCTCAGCACGACTAATGCGCTCAGCGTTAAAAAGCCCTGCCATTTCTTTTAACATCAGTTTTACAATTTCCTCTTCCCCGGCTTCTGTAAAAATCTCGTATGTATCGGGGAAAAGGTAACCTTCCAGCAGGTAATTTATATCAGGATCATCAATATCTTTAAGAGATGGGAATACATCCAGGAGCACCTGGGAGGGATTGGCAGCCAGCTCCAGAATTATCTCTTTATCGGCCAGTTCTTTTTCTTTCAACCTTTCAGCTATCTGTTCAATAGTGTATCCTTCTGGGATAGTAAACCAGGTGGTTTCAATGTATACATCACCTGATTGAATTTTATCAACTATTCGGCTTACGTCCATGGAAGGGCTGAATTGATATGTTCCGGCGAGAAAACTCTGGCCCAGATCTTTGCTGCGAACATAATAACGAAAAGCAAGTTCGTTTTGAATCAAACCTTCATTCTCGAGAATAGCGGCTATAATCTCTGTGTTTGCGCCTGAAGGGATTTCAACAACCTTGTATTCTTCTACTGCGGCTGGATTAACAGGTTCCAGCAGGCTTTCGTAGTAATAATTAAGCGCTGCTGCCGCAGCAACGATAATTACCATAAGCACCGCGAGCAGAACAATTAGGCGTTTAAACATTAACAAACCCCTTCCTATAGCAGGTCATCATCATCCTCGTATTCAATATTCTGAGCGCGTTCTTCCCATGCAGAAGCAACCTGGTGCCATTCTTTTTCATCTTCAACTTCTACCAGCATTTCTTCTCCTTCAGCTGAGTCAACCCTGAAGATATAAGCTTCGTCTTCAAAATCAAAGGCTTCCCCGTTTTCTCCTTCTTCTGAATAAATAACAGGAACTAAAATTGCATATTCCTCACTTTCAAAATGAAAACGGTCTATGAGGGCAAAGTCGTGTTCGATGCCTTCTTCATCGATTAAAACTACAATATCTGTTTTTTCTTCTCCGTTATCGTGCACTTAAAACACCTCTATTCTTTATTATTCCTTCCAGATATGGCAAGGTATTGTTCAAGGATTAAAACCGCCGCCAGCTTATCTTTAACCGTTCGCCGTTTTTTTCTGCTCACATTACCTGTTAAAAGGGTTCTTTCAGCGCTGGCTGAAGTAAGCCGTTCATCAATCATTTCTACGGGCAGGCCGAGCCTGTTATGCAGGACTTTTGCAAATATTGCTGCTTTATCTGATGCGCTGCCCCTGCTGCCGTTCATTTTAAGCGGATTGCCAACGACAATTTTATCTATGCTGTAGCTGGAACAAATATCTTCAATTCTTGCAAGCGCTTCATCAAGTTCACTATAGGTAATGACAGTTATCCCCTGGGCTGTAATACCTAAAGGATCGCTAACAGCAACGCCAATCCGCTTTTCACCGGGATCCAGGCCGAGGATGCGCAAAAGTTTTTCCAGCCTCCATCTCTGTTAAAGTTTTTCCTTTTCGGCCAGGTGAAGGTAGGTGCCAACAATTTCATCTAAAAGTTCGTCGCGTTCAACTTCCCTGATCAGGCTCCGCGCATTCTGGTGGCTTGTGATATATGCCGGATCTCCGGACAACAGATAGCCGACAAGTTGATTGAGAGGGTTGTAGCCCTTTTCCTTTAAGGCCTGATAAACCGTGACCAGGATTGTTCTGGCCTTATTATCGACCTCTTCGCCATCTACCCGGAAAAGTACGGTTTCTTCATGGTTGCCTTGCCTGTTATCTTCCACGATCTGTTCCTCCCGGTTGTATAGTTATTTTGCTTTAACTAACTGTTTCAAGCTGCTCTCTGACCAGTTTTTCGACGGAAGCAATAGCCGCCGGCAGGGCACCTGCATCTTTCCCCCCGGCCTGGGCCATTTCAGGCTTTCCGCCCCCTCCGCCGCCAACCTGGCGGGCAACTTCTTTTATGATTTTATTGTCATGGATTCCGCGGGCGACAAGATCGGGACTGGCAGAACTG
>PWSG01000075.1 GCA_003564055.1 Syntrophomonadaceae bacterium | reverse complement strand
TGTTGGTATAATCAACATGGTTTTTTTGAATTCTTAAGAAATGCGGATAGTATATGCTTACCTTGACTGAGATAATTGCAGATTACAAACTGGCAGATTTCCTCCATGATTTAACTCTCGTCGGCATCGCTTATGGTTATGTGCTGGTAACTATCTTGATCCCTGTTTACCTGAAGAAAAAAAATATTATTTCCAAATTTATTGCCCGGAAAATAGTTCATTTGTTTGCGGGCCTTGTAGTTTTAATCGTTCCTTTTTTTGTTCTGCCCCTGTACGCAGTTTTTATAGCTTTAAGCCTGACCGTAGTTACTTACTTCAGTTCAAAAAACAGTTCTGTAAAACAGCTGCAGGAACTGTATGATTCAATAGGTGAAGAAGCAGAGGAGAACGCTGGAAGATTAGAAGGCCCATTTTATTACAGTATCTCAATAACTATTCTGATCGCAATATTTGTTGTATTAGCTCCCGATCGTCTCTATTTCCCTATTTGCGGGATATTAATCATGATTATCAGTGATAACTTCGCTTCTGTTATTGGTAAAAAATATGGGAGAATAAAGATAAATATTGCCTACACGGGAACTGCAAGGACTCTCGAGGGGTCACTCACTTTTTTAATTTCTGCATTTTTGCTTTGCTTTTCTGCTTTTTACTTCTTCGGGCTGTTCAATCCCGTCAATCAATATGAGTTAACTTTTAAACTGGTTTTTACTTATGCGCTGATTACATCTTTGGCAGGAACTTTAGTTGAGCTGTTTTCTCCTTCAACTATAGATGATTTAACTGTCCCTATTGCTGCAACCATGGTTATTTACGTTCTTTCGTTTGTAACCTGAAAAATCTTTTACCAGCCTGTAAAGAACTTAACGTTTAAATATTTTATCTGGCCAGGCCGGCTCCTAAAGCTACAGCCAGGAACCATAAAAAAAAGCCGTATTTCATTAAAGTGCTGTTTCGCTCAAGGTTTTTTCCTGTAGATAAGGTTTTAGAGTTGATTACGATGTAGGCAAACAGGGGGCACATGCCGAAGATAACGATGAAAAGGTAAACAGGGCTGTACTTCTCGATAAAATATGTGACAATCATAAGTGCAGTTGAAACGGTTAAAAAGATGCTTACATAAAGCAGGGCACTTTTTTTGCCCCATGCAACTGCAATTGTCCTGCAGTTTTGCTGCAAGTCGCCTTTATAGTCGGCCATTGTTTTAAGAATTTCGCGCCCGAGAATGGCAAAAAATACAGTCGCTGCCAGTGGCAGGGTCGGGTCGATGTTGCCGGCAGCCACGCCGCCAAAGACAAAGCATAGTCCGATTATGGATGCTACAGCAGCATTGCCCAGCAAAACAGTGCATTTTAACCTCCAGGAATAGAGATAAAGGAGAATATTTGAACCGAGGGCGATTAAAAATGCAGGCAGGTTAATAGAGGCTGCTGTAACAAGAGAAATGATGCTGCCTGTAACGGAGAATATAAGGGCTCCCCGGGGGGTGATTTTCCCGGCGGGCAGGGGCCTATCGGGTTTGTTTATCCTGTCTATTTCGATATCGATATAGTCGTTCCAGGCGTTTGTGGAAATAGTTATCAGAAGAACTGTTATAGCTGCCATTATAACCGGGACCCAGGATGGCGGTTCTGCAACGTAAGCGCTTAGGAAAACGGCAATACAACCTGCCAGTGCGTTGATTGGGCGGCTCAGCCTGTAGTAATCATTTAGCATCGATTTCTCCATTAAAAGCAGATAGTATCAGTTAATGAGTTATATTAATCATAGCATAAAAAAGCTGAAAGCACATTTTTAAAGTGCTATCTCTAAATCCGGTAGTAATGAAGGGTGATTCTTAGTCCCAATGTTCTTATCCAATCAATTAATTAAGGCGCTTATTTTATATATGACCCAATATTGTACCGGTTTACTGGTTAAGCATAAAGGAGTAAAGGTTAATTATACCCGAAAAATAAACCACTTTATTCTTTTTTTGGTACCCGTATTTGTGGACAGAGGTTTTGCTTATGAAGAATCCTTTGGATTATTTGCGCTGGGTTCTTTGCTGGCTATTTCATCACTGGCCATATACCTGGAGCCAGTCCGAAAAAAAGTACCTTTAATCTCTACCATGTTTTTATCATTTGATCGCCCCGAAGACAGGCCGCATACCCTGTTGTGGCTTTCAACCCAGATTGCAGCCGGTTACCTGGTGCTTTTACCCATGATCATGCTCTTTTATTATCATGATTTAATGCACTGGATATTCCTGCCTATATTAATTAACGGTATCGGCGATGGTTTGGCTGAGCCGGTAGGTGTCCGTTTTGGCAAACATAGTTATCAAACACACGCCCTTTTTACAAGAAAAAAATATATACGCACTTTTGAAGGAAGTGCTTGTGTATTCTTGACCACTGTTATAGTTCTGGCTTTGCATTACAACTACTTTACTGCCGGACAGCTGGTTGCGGCCATCGTTATTATGCCGCCGCTGATGACTCTTGCGGAAGCCTTTTCGCCTCACACCTGGGATACGCCCTTCTTGTTTCTGACAGGGTATTTAATACTTTTTGCAATATCATTTATTTAAAGCAAACGCCCGGTGTGCTTAATAGATCAGATAAAAAACGGGAACAAAGGAACGATTATTATGTAGTAAATTACCGGGACAATAATGGCTGGCAGCAGGTTGGCTGTCTTAATTTTTGTGATTTCCAACATATTAGTCCCAATACCAAAGATCAGAATTCCGCCGATAATAGAAATTTCCCTGATAACCTCGGTGGTTAACAGGGGCTCTAAAAAACCGGCAAATATTATTATAGCTCCCTGATAAATAAATACTGCCGCTGCTGAAAATATAACGCCGATTCCAAGGGTAGAGGCAAGAATCATGGAAGTAACCCCGTCCAGGATTGATTTCGCGTAAAGTATATTATGGTCACCCATTAATCCGCTTTCCAGGGAGCCTATTATTGCCATGGTTCCCACACAGAAGATAAGGCTTGCTGTTACAAATCCCTGGGCAATATTAGATTCTCCAGAGCCAACTTTATGCTGTAAAAGCATGCCAAGTTTTTCTAAAGCACTTTCTATCTTTAGGGCTTCTCCTGCTATTCCGCCAATGACAAGACTGATAATAAAGAGAACCGGTTCACTGTTTGGATCGAAAAGACCCGAGATTGCCCCGGAAGCCCCGATAAATATAACTGATAAACCGATTGCCTGCATAACAGTTTTCTTATATTTTTCTTTTAAACCTTTTTTGACCAGCAGCCCTGCCAGGCTTCCTAATACAATTGCTATAAAGTTGATGTAATTTCCTAACATCTGGCATTGTCAAAGTGCTTATCAAATTTAAGTTTTAACAAGTTTGCCCTCCTTATAAAAACTCATCGATATCTTTCCCCAGGATTTCACTGGCTGCTTTTTTAAAAGCAGCTACCAATTCAGGTTTGTCATTCTCTTTTACTGCTTTAACCCTGGGCACTCCAGTTTTTTCAGCAAGCTTAAGTCTACCGTTATTGCCTGCTTTATTTGTTATGATATCATAAATTTTTTCTAATACTTCACCCATATTAGATCACCTCATGGCAATATGATTAATTACCCTACAATAGCTTCTTCAAAACTATCAACTGCCTTGGGAAGATGAACATTTAATAAAAGACCAAGGCTCGTCTGTGTTTTATCTAATAACATCCCCAACTGGTAATCTGCCAGGGTTACTACAACTACCATTTTTTCGTCGACTAGATCCAACATGTAGTAATTGCCTAGTTCAGGGAATTTCGCGCCCCTTAGTGCCGAATTAAGGTCGCCTGTTACTTTGTTAAAAAGTGCACAGGCCTGGGGGTTAGTGTTGTAGCCGAAAATGCTTTGTCCACTTTCACTCGAATATACATCTGTTGCCAGTAAACCCGGACCAAAGTCCTCTTTTAATTCTTCAACGGTACTTTTTAATTTCTTTAAGTTCATAATAATACTCCTTTCTAGATTTAAAATATTTTGTCCTGGATTATGAAAACTTTGCTATGCAACTTATAGTACCATGGCATATTTAAAAAATGGTTTTTTGAAACTCTCCTTTTAGGCTGAGGTTTTCTGCCACAGCCTGCATGCCCTTAAAAGTTTCTTCAATTGTCTCACTTAAGTCCATTTCCAGGTGAATTGCACCTTCTTCAATTATGCTGAAGTTAACCCCGGCAGCAAACTTTTTTTAAATTTTCTTAACTGATTTAGGGGTTAAATCCATTATGCTTTTGCCGGTATGTAGATTAGAGTCTGACTATGGCAAAAGGCTTACTACAGGTTGCAGACAAATACATTTAGCGGTTGATCATATATATTCAAATGTTTTTTGATCAAAAAATCCCTCCTTTTTCTAGAGGGACCAACAAAGGGAAAATGTTAATTACTGTTTCGGCAGCCAGGCTGTCATGGCTTTTCTCATGCTGTAGACCCTTGGCTTTGCGAGCCTGCCTTTCGACAGGGGTGCCTTTGTCGGCCAGATAATATTTTTATAGCACTTTTCTTCTTAATGGAGTGCTCTGCTATTTATAAGCATTCTATTAAATTCTTTCTTAGCTTTTCTA
>PWSG01000154.1 GCA_003564055.1 Syntrophomonadaceae bacterium | reverse complement strand
CTTTGCGGGAAAATTTGTAGTGCTTCTCCTCTTGTTTGCCCTATTTTTTACAGCTGGATCGGTTAATGTTGAAGGTCAATTGCCGGATGTAGCATCTGAACCGGGACTGGTTTCCCCGGGGGCAGGCATTTTGATCATTGCAGCGATCAATACACTTTTAATCATGGCAGTGATCACTACCTCACGTTACAGCGGGTGGCGCTTGATGGCTGCTCTAGCTGTTTCCTATTACCGAGTGGCCACCTTCATGACCCAGATTGAAACCTGGTATTTCCTGGCCGGGGTGACGGTTGATGAGGCCTTGATCCTACCCCTTTTCCTGATGGGGTTCCCGGTAGCTTTATTATTCATTCCCCTTGCGGTTATCATCCTTGGCAAGGGCAGGGTTGCTGAACCGGTTGCGATTCTACCAAGGCCGGTTGCGATTAAAGAATGGGCCTGGCGCTTTGCAGTGGTTGCCCTAATATACCTGGTTATTTACTGGCTTGCCGGGTATTTTATTGCCTGGCAGAACCCCGAACTGCGCGCTTTTTACGGAAGCCCTGGCGAAGCACTTCCCTTCTTTGTTCATACCCTGGCTACACTGCGCGATGATCCCGGTCTTTTTCTTTTTAAAATCTTGAGGGGGTTATTATGGGCCGTTTTTGCCCTGCCGGTGATTTTTGGCTCTAAACTGGGGAAATGGGGAACAGCTGTGCTAACCGGATTATTTTTGAGTTTGCCTATAAGCGTGGTCCAGATTATAGAAAACCCCCTTATACCGCAGGCCGGTGTGCGTTTCAGCCATATGATTGAAACGCTTATTTCCAACTTTATTTTCGGGGTGGTCGCTGCTCTACTCTTACGGAGTTTAATTAACAGTGTAATGAGCAGTCCTGTAAAAATAAGCAGATGAGTAGGAGAATCATTCTTCAAGAGCTAAGTGCGTGTGTCTTGATTCTGTTAAGCTGAATTTGATTGTAATGCTGCTGTTGGCCCCGATTAACTGTCCCTTACTTAAGAAGCCCATCAACTAAAAAAACAAACTTTTGTCAGGGTTGTTTGGCAGGCAAACCTGTTAAGGTAAGCTTAAAAGAAAAATTATGCTTACTTAAGCTAGCCCAGGGTTGTCGTTTGTATGAAATGTTTTTTAAAGGAGGTTGAACTGCTGATGGGAGATTTAATTAAACTCACAAAAGGCCTGACCAAACGCTATTTGCTGCCGTGCAATGCAGGGTACTTGCTGGTGGAGGGCGGCAGTGAAAGTGAGTTTTCCCTGTTTTTAAAGGAGCTAAAAGAGCAGGGTATTGATCCGGGTGAGATCAAATACCTCTTTTTATCGTATCACCACGAAGATCATGCCGGATTTGCCGCGGCCCTGCGGGAACTGTCTGACTGCAGAATTATTGTCCACCAGGAGGCCATGGAGCCTTTACAGACTGGTGAGCATTTTATCCCTGGTGAAGGTGGGATTGTTAACCGCCGGGTAATCCTGTATGGTTATTATCTTTTTCTTACAAAAAAGGTTAGGCTAAAGCTTAAACCCCTGGAAATTATGGAGAGTGACCTGCCGGTTAAAGGAGACGACAATGAACTGCTGCGCACCCTGGGCGTTCCCGGAAAAATCCTGGCTACCCCCGGGCACAGTCCTGACTCCATCTCTTTGCTTTTAGATGACGGTTCCTGTTTTTGCGGGGATTTAGCCATGAATGGACCGGCCTGGCTTGGGACCCGAAACTGTTGTATTTTTATCTCGGATATTGAACAGTATTACAAAAGCTGGCAGAAAATTATAGACGAGGGGGCCCGGACCATCTACCCTGCACATGGGCAGCCATTTTCTTACCGGGAACTGGAAAGAAACATGCATGCATTTTCTGAAGAAGATCTGATCAAGAAAAGACCAGGTCGGGGGAAAATATAAGGATCTGGATCTACAAATAGAGCGATAAGTCAATAAAGGGTTATTCTTTGCTCAACCAGATTGAAAGATTTCAAGAATTGGTTAGAAATGACCTGGGTTTTTTGACAATTATTATTTAGCGCGGGGAGGCTTGATCAAAAATGACTGATAACAAGCAGAAGCAAAAAATTTTGGTGTTTGGAGCCGGTGTTCTGGGCAGTTATTATGCAGCAATGCTGCAGGGGGGCGGCCATGATGTAACCGTAGTGGCCCGCGGGCAGCGTTACCTTGATGTTAAAGAGCACGGCATTGTCATTGAACATTATAGCAGCAAAGAACGGACCACCGCCAAGGTTAAGGTTCTGGACCGGATGCCTGCAGAAGATTGCTATGATTTCTGCCTGGTCCTGGTGCAAAAAAGCCAGCTTAGCCAGGCTTTGCAGGAACTGGCGGTTAATGATCAGATCCCGGCTTTCCTTGTTATGGGCAATAACGCCGAAGGGCCGCAGGCAATTATTGAAGCGTTGGGGAGAGAAAGGGTGCTCCTGGGTTTTCCCAATGCAGGTGGTGAACGTGAAGGGCATATTATTCGCCTGATGCCAATAAAAATAAAGGGCATTACCATCGGGGAACTGGATGGGACGATCAGTGAGCGCCTGAAAAATATTGCCGGAGCTTTCAAAGACGGAAAAATAAAGGTGGAATACAGCCGCAAGATGGATGCCTGGCTGCGATACCACGTCGCTATAGTCGCTCCCCTGGCCAACGCTCTTTTCATGGCCGGTTCCTGTAATTACAAATTGGCTCGCAATCCGCAGATCATAAAGAAGTGGCTGCAGGGAGTGCGGGAAGCTTTCCGGGTGCTGAAGGCGCATGGTTTCCCGGTTGAGCCTTCGGCGTTTAAGTTTATTTTTGGCATGCCTGATTTTATCCTGCTGCCTATTATCAGGCGTTTGCTTAATACCAGGTTGATGGACATTGCCGGCGCCCGCCATGCTCGCAATGCCCCTGAAGAGATGAAACAGCTAAGCGAAGAGTTGATTATACTTGCCCGGGATGCGGGGGTGGAAACACCGGTGTTAAATGAACTGCACCGCTACTCCGATCTTTCTCTCTCCCCTGTGGTGCAGGACAAAGCTGGTGACCGGAAGGAATCGTAAGCCCCTGGGCTTCCAATTCCTCCCTAAAAGGGTACGACCCCCTATAAACTAACGGAGGTCTTAAGGAGTAAAGAGAAATAACTTCAAAATAAAGGAGGAGCGACGGATCATGCCTTTGGCTAGAATCTTGCAGGGTATTACTGGAGGTGTTGCTTTCGCGGCGATTTGGATCCTGCTGACGGGTTTCGAGGAAGTACTCAGGCCGATCGTCGGAGGAATAGTTTTCACCGCGGTCTGGTCCCTGTTGACCCTGGCAACCTACAGAAGGGGGAAAGAGAGATATTGAGATAAAGGGGTTGCTCCGCCCGGGGCAGCCCAACTTTTGGCACAAATTTCCCTCGCCTGGTACGGGTATAATTTAGAAACGTAAATAAAAGTGAGGAGGTTGAATTATTATGCCTGAAAAAATTCATACATGCAGAGGATCGGAAAAGCTGCCATATATTAACCTGCCAGAAGAGGTTAAAATGGAAAACCGCACCAGTATTAATCTAGGTTTGACGAACCAGCATCTTCTTTCCTGTTCCGGTGGTTATTTACTGGTGGAAGCAGGGAGCAAAAAGAAGTTTCCGCGTTTTTTGCGAGAGTTAAAAGATAGGGGAATAGATCCCGGAGATATACGCTATCTCTTTATTACCCATCATCATGAAGATCATGCGGGTTTTGCCGCCCTCTTACGGGAAGTGTCTGGTTGCAGTATTATTGCCCATCAGGAAGCGGTGAAACCCCTGGAACAAGGGAAGTGTGTCATCACGAGTGGAGGAATTGTCAACTGGAGAGTTGTGTTTTCCGGGTTCGGATTTTATGTGCTATCAAAGGGAGTAAGAATGCTTTTTCCACCGGTAAAATTAGGTGAAGGAGATTGTCTGGTGGAAAATGACGATGATGAACTGCTGCGATCACTGGGAGTCCCGGGTAAAATACTTTGCACACCCGGTCATAGCCCTGATTCGATTTCCCTGCTCTTAGATGACGGTTCTTGCTTTTGTGGTGATGCTGCTTTTAACCTTATGCCCTGGTTGGGCACCCGTTATTGTATGCCTTTAGTGTCAGACATGGAAAGAGCTTACCGCAGCTGGCGGAAAATGATCCGGGAGGGAGCCGAAACAATCTATCCTTCCCATGGCAATCCTATTCCCAAAGAAAAGCTGGAGCAGAATATGGACCATTTTAAACAGGATGACCTGGTTCTTACCGGGGTTCTTGCTAAGCTGGTAGAGAGGTTTTTCTAGCATAAAACCAACTTATGGCAGGGCATGGAGCAAATACTAATAACCCAGGGGCATAGAATAAGAAGTCACAGATCTTTTTAGCCTGCCGATTGCCATTAATGGACCGCTTTCTTTAACCTTTGCAGAAATTCAGGGGCTAAGCCCGACCCGATAACATTTTTTCCAAGTCTTAAAACTTCATAGATATAGCCATGCCTTCCGGGTAATTTTTAATATTATTATGTCATACCATTTATGGGATCAGGACCGGCCAGCAGGACACTTAAGACCCTCTATATGAAACTGCAGTGAAAAGTAAGGGTTTCTT
>PWSG01000120.1 GCA_003564055.1 Syntrophomonadaceae bacterium | reverse complement strand
GTAAAGCATGGAAAGCAAATGAAACCTGAGCATTAAAAAAGTCACCAAAATTAATGAAGCCTTTTAAACAAGGTGATAAAAGTCAATTAATTATAGCTTGACCTGGCAGCTAATAAAACCGGGCATATTCCAATTACCTTCAATTTAATTTAAATAACTAGCTGATCTTGGCTACCAGATGGCAGGAAGCATAATGATCGGGACCTACTTTTTTCAATTCAGGCACTACTTCTGAACAAATTTTTTCAGCCCGGGGACAACGAGTATGGAAAGTACATCCCGGTGGCGGATTTGAAGGGCTGGGCACATCGCCCTTTAAAATAATGCGTTTCTTTTGAACTTGTGGATTCATGGAAGGCACCGCCGAAAGTAAAGCCTGGGCATATGGGTGCATGGGAGAAGAATAAAATTCTTTTTTTGGAGCTTCTTCTACAATTCGTCCCAGGTACATAACACCGACCCGATCGGCTATATGCTTAACTACACTTAAGTCATGCGAAATGAAAAGAAAAGTTAAACCAAATTTTTCCTGCAGTTCTTCAAGAAGGTTTACAATCTGTGACTGGATGGAGACGTCAAGTGCAGAAATCGGCTCATCGGCTACAATAAAATTCGGCTCAAGAACTAACGCCCGGGCAATACCGACTCGCTGTCGCTGCCCTCCGGAAAATTCGTGCGGGTAGCGCCGGTAATGATAAGTATCAAGACCGCAAACCTTCAAGATTGATTCAACACGTTCACGTCGCTCTTTGCCGCTGGCTATGTTGTGAACTTCAAGCGCTTCGCCGATTGCTTCACCAATGCTCATCCGGGGATTAAGAGAGCTGTAGGGGTCCTGAAATATTATCTGCATCTCTTTACGCAGATTGCGCAGTTCTTGTTTGCCCATTGTCAAGACATTCTGACCCTTGAATGATACTGTTCCAGCCGTAGCAGTCAGCATCCTCAAAATAGTTAAACCGGCAGTGGATTTTCCGCAGCCGGATTCTCCAACCAGGCCATAAGTTTCCCCTGTTAAAACACGCATATCTATGCCGTCGACAGCTTTTACGTGACCTGTTAACCGGGAAAAAACACCCGACTTTATGGCAAAATATTTTTTTAGACCTTCTACTTCAAGAATAGTCGCCGGGGTAACCATTTATGTCATCCCTTCAGTTCTCTGTTTTTGATAAAGCCAGCAGCGGACCAGGTGTTGCGGTTTAGTTTCCAGGAGATCCGGCATTTCCCGGGCACAAATATCCATTGCTTCTGGACAGCGCGGATGAAATGCGCACCCCGAAGGCATCTCCATCGGATTTGGAACAGAACCCGGAATAAACTCAAGCACCTGCTTTTCTTCTTCCAGGATAGGTTTTGACTTGATCAGGCCAGCAGTATAAGGATGCATAGGTTCACTGAACAACCGCCTGACATCGGTATTTTCAACGATTTTACCTGAGTACATAACTACTACATAATCAGCCATCTCGGCAATCACACCTAAATCGTGGGTAATAAAAATAATTGCCGTATTTATTCTTTCTTTAATCTCTTTCATCAGTTCCAGGATCTGGGCCTGGATAGTCACATCCAGGGCTGTTGTGGGTTCATCGGCAATAAGAAGTTGTGGGTTGCAGGATAAGGCCATGGCAATCATGGCACGCTGACGCATGCCACCGCTAAGCTGATGGGGATAATCATTAATAATTTCGTTCGGGCGTGGAATGCCAACCAACTCAAGCATTTTTACGGCCTCTTTCCAGGCATCCTCTCGTTCCAAACCCTGGTGAAGACGAATCGCTTCACTAACCTGATCTCCAATCTTGTAAACAGGATTAAAAGAGGTCATCGGTTCCTGAAATATCATGGCAATATCATTACCCCTGATGCGGCGCATACTCTTTTCATCCAGGGACAACAGGTCCAGATCGTTTAATAAAACCCTGCCTCCTTCAATTTTGCCCGGAGGATATTTTATAAGCCTCATAATACTAAGAGAAACCACGCTTTTTCCACAGCCTGATTCGCCGACCAGGCCAACCACTTCCCCCGGTCTGACATTAAATGACACGCCATCCACAGCGCGGATAATTGCATCATCAGTATAAAATGTTGTTTTTAAACCTTCAACCTTCAGCAAAAACTCCATCAGTGACATTCCTTTTCTTAAAGTCTTATATTACTACCTGTGTCTTCTGGAACGGGGATCCAGGGCATCACGCATGCCATCTCCAATTAAGTTAAAACCAAGCACCATAAAGAATATGGCCAGGCCAGGATATGTAGTCAGGTGGTGGGCGGTACGAATATACTGCCGCCCGTCGCTCAACATCCGGCCCCATTCAGGATCAGGAGCCTGGGCGCCAAGACCCAGGAATCCTAGACCGGCAGCCCACAATATAGCTGTGGCTATCTGGAAAGTAGATTGGACAATAATCGGGCCCATGGAGTTAGGCATTATGTGGCGTAAAATTATTCTGGCATCTCCAATACCCAGCGCTTTGGCGGCAGAAACATAGCCCTGCTCTTTAACTGAAAGGACAGAACCGCGAACCAGTCGGGTATAGATTGGCACTGAAGCAATCCCGACCGCAATCATAACATTTTCAACACCCGTTCCCAGTATAGTGACAACAACAATAGCCAGTAATATTCCCGGGAAAGCAATTAAAATATCAATTATACGTTGTATCAAAAGGTCAAACTTTCCACCGTAATAGCCTGAAAGAGCTCCTACCGGCACACCGATCACCATGCCAATAGCGACGGAAATAAAGCCAATTAGTAAAGAAATACGCGATCCATAAAGAATCCTTGAAAAATTATCACGGCCCAGCCAGTCAGCTCCTAAAATGTTCTCGCTGGACGGAGCCTGGTAAGCAGAACTAAAGTCTATCTGAACTGGATCATAGGGGGTGATAAGTGGCGCAAATACTGCCGATAACACAAAAACAACAAGCATGGCGAGACCAACCATGGCCAACCGGTTGCGGCGAAGGTGCCTCCAAACCTGGCGCATTTCGGTATCCCTTTTGGGAGTAGGCAGCTTGCTGACGGCATCAATATTTTTACCCCTGTCAAACATAGTGCTACTCCACCTCCTTACTCCCGTAAGTAATACGGGGGTCAAGGAAGGCATAGATTATATCAACAACAAGGTTTATCATAACAAAAAATACGGCAAGGACGAGTACCGCTCCCTGCACAACAGGATAATCTCGGGCCAGAATCGAATCTACCATCAAACGACCCACACCGGGCCAGGAAAAAACAGTTTCAGTAAGCACTGCCCCACCCAGTAAAGTTCCAAACTGCAAACCCATCACAGTTACTACAGGAATCAAGGCATTTTTTAAAGCATGCTTGTAAACGACGACCCTTTCTACCAGCCCCTTGGAACGAGCTGTGGTTATATAATCCTGACCTAAAACATCGAGCATACTGGAACGGGTAATGCGGGCTATCAGGGCAGTTGTAGCCAACCCTAAGGTGAGGGCAGGCAGGACAAGATGTTTCCATGTCCCAATACCACCGGAAGGAAACCAGCCAAGGTTTACGGAAAAGAGAAGCTGAAACATGATCCCCAGCCAGAATACGGGAGCGGCAACTCCAAAAAGGGCTGCCAGCATACTGGCATTATCAAAAAGGGAGTAGCGTTTAGTTGCAGAAACTATTCCTGCGCTCATGCCTATAATAATTGCAATAACCATGGCTGTAGATGCCAGTAACAGGGTATTCGGAAAACGTTCCATTAGTTCTGTTGTGACCGGACGGCCTGTAAAAGTAGAGCGACCCATGTCGCCCTGTAAAAGGTTAGTCAAATAAACATAATATTGAACATGCAGACCTTCATCTAAAAGCAGATCTCTGCGAACCTGTTCTATATATTCAGGGCTGGCATGAACTCCTGCAATAGCACGGGCGGGGTCTCCCGGTATAAACCTGATGATTGCAAAAACAAGAATAGATACCCCAATCAAAACCGGAACAGCCAATAGCAACCTTCTAATTACATATCCGTACAAATAGCGTCAGCTCCCAAAATTGCTGGTTCATTTAGAACATCTATATCCAACTGACTCATAAAAGATGGGGATCGGGCGCTCAGACAAGATGCGCAAAAAGAAGCTTACGCCCGATCCCCTCTTTAATTTACAACTTGATTGGTTACTTCCTATAAACAAGCAGCTTACATTTACTGCGGTTGCAGGTTGAAACCAATGTAAATGACACGCACACTATCTTCAAAGACTACATTGATTCCTGCTTCTGCTTCAAGACGTTCAATTTCAGTCGGAGGTACAGCCATAATGGCATGTGCTTCCCCGGTTTCAAGCATGATTACCCGGGAGCTTGCTTCAGGAACGAATTTGAAAGTTACGGTGTCCAATTCAGGAACATCGCCCCAGTAATCTTCGTTCTTTTCCATTACAAGCTGCTCTCCACGGTCCCACTGGACGAACTTAAACGGACCGGTGCCAACAGGAGCCACGACATTCTCGCCCTCATCCAGGGCTTCCAGGGAAGCCGGGCTGTGCATGGCCATAAAGGGGTGAGTGAGGTGAGATGCGATCGGTGCGAATACCTTATCAAGGTGAATCCGTACTG
>PWSG01000076.1 GCA_003564055.1 Syntrophomonadaceae bacterium | reverse complement strand
CAACCTCCTTTCCCGGCTCTGGTAAAACTTTAATCACGACGATATCTCCATTAACCAACCTGATTATCGACAGTAACGTGGGCGGTTATTTTGGTCCTTACCTGAAGTTTGCCGGATTTGACGCTCTTAAAGTGGTTGGTAAAGCAAGTGAAGATTCAATAATTTTTATTGATACTGTTGCCGGTAAGATTACCATCGAAACAGCTCCTGAAGAACAAGTTGATTCGCATCTCGCAGCTGAAGAGCTAACCGAAATGTATGCCGACAACGATATTGACAAGAAAAATATCGCTGTGGTTTCTGCCGGCAGGGCAGCGGAACATACCAGGATAGGCATATTAAACTTTTCTTTCTGGGACTGGCGTCGTAATGTTGCCCGCCTTAAACAGGCCGGAAGAGGGGGAGTAGGAACAGTTTTCCGCAACAAGAACCTTAAAGCGATTGTAATAAAAAACCGCAACTTTACACCTTCCTGGCGCGTGGAAGAGAATAAGGTGTCCCGCTATGTAACGCCGCAGAAAATTTCAATCCAGGATGATGCGGGAGAAATTAATGAGATTAAATCTATTATCAAGAAGTGGGATAATGATCCCGAGTATGCTATTGAAATGATGCAGGATATCCAGGATCGCTTCAAGCATATTTCAAAAACTGCTGTAGACCTGTTAACTAAACAAACGGGAACACCAAAAGCTGCTATTTACCATATAGCTACTTTTTACAAATCTTTCAGTCTTGAGCCGAAGGGCGAAACTTTAATCCAGGTATGCCTGGGAACTGCATGCCATGTTAGAGGAGCCCAGAATGTGCTCACCTCTTTCGAAAGAGCTTTAGGGGTAAAAGACGGCGGGACTACAGAAGATCAAAAATACAGCCTTGAAGGCGTTCGCTGTCTCGGGGCCTGCAGCATTGCCCCGGTCATTAAAATCGGTGATGAAGTAATCGGTAATGTCCAGGCTAAGGATGTAGAAAAAATCCTAAAGAATTACCGGGCAGAAAGCAAAGAGCAAGCAGAAGATACAAAAGCCGCTTCTGCTGACCTGGATAGAATTGAGAGCAGCTCACTCGAAAAGATTAAAACCAGGGAAGAAGAAAACAGGGCCCGCTATAAAGGGGCCATGATGGTCTGTGCCGGCACCGGCTGTGTATCGGCTAAAGGCCTTGATATATTTGAGCACCTGAAAAAAACGCTAAAAGAACGCAGCATGGATAATGATTACCTTGTTGTTAAAACCGGATGCAACGGTTTTTGTGCCGTTGGTCCGATTGTAGTTGTTCAGCCCCAGGGTGTGTTCTATCAAAAAGTAGGTGTGGATGATATAGCCACAATTATAGATGATCATCTGCTTGGCGGTAAAGTGGTGGAAAAGCTTTTATACAAGGATCCTCAGACAGAACATGTTTACACCAAGATGGATGAAATCGATTTCTTTACCGAGCAGCAGTTAATTGCCCTGCGTAACAAGGGCTTGATTGACCCTGAAAATATCGACCATTATATAGCCCGTGACGGTTACAGGGCTTTGGCGAAAGCCCTGGAAATGGATACAGATGCGATCATTAATGAAGTGATTGTTTCTGGAATCAGGGGCCGCGGGGGCGGCGGTTTCCCGGCCGGCGTAAAATGGCAGTCCTGTAAAAAGGCAATGGAAGAAAGAGGTGAGCCTTCTTACATTGTCTGTAACGCCGACGAGGGCGACCCGGGCGCCTTCATGGATCGCAGCATTATAGAAACTGATCCCCATACAGTCATTGAGGGCATGCTCATTGCTGCTAAAGCCTTGAAGGCCGAAGAAGGCTTTATCTATATCCGCAAAGAATATCCACTGGCCATGGAAAGGTTAGAGAAAGCGCTTGAACAGGCCCGCTTAAGGGGACTGCTTGGGGATTCAATTATGGGAACTGACTTTTCATTCGACATTCATATTCACCGGGGAGCGGGAGCTTTTGTCTGCGGTGAATCGACAGCCCTGATGGCCTCCATGTCCGGTAAAGCCGGAGAGCCCAAAGCCAAGTATATTCATAATGTTGAATATGGTTACCGCGACAGACCTACAGTTTTAAACAATGTTGAAACCTGGGCCAATATACCGGAAATCATCCTAAAAGGTGCCAACTGGTTTGCTGAAATTGGCACCGGTCAGGTTAAGGAAAATCCATGGAACGGCTCAAGCGGAACCAAGGTTTTCTCCCTGGTCGGTAACATCAATAATACCGGGTTAGTAGAGGTGCCCATGGGCATTACTCTCCACGATATTATCTATAAAGTGGGGGGGGGAATCCCGGGCGGCAGAAAATTTAAAGCTATCCAAACCGGTGGCCCTTCAGGCGGCTGTATCCCCGAAGATATGCTTGATATGGAAGTTGATTTTGACTCACTGGCCGAAGCAGGCTCCATGATGGGCTCGGGCGGTATGATCGTGATGGATGATCATACCTGCATGGTTGATGTGGCCCGCTATTTTATTAACTTTTTAATTGATGAATCCTGCGGCAAATGCACCCCCTGCCGCGAAGGCTTGTTTGCCTTGAGTGAAATTCTAACCCGCATTACTAAGGGTGAGGGCAGGGAAGAAGATTTGCAGCGGCTGGAGGAGCTTTCGGAGACTATCGTGGCATCGAGTCTCTGCCAGCTGGGTGGAACTGCTCCCAACCCGGTTCTTACTACCGTGCGTTATTTTAAAGATGAATATATCAAGCATATTAAAGATAAAATTTGCCCGGCCGGGATCTGCACCGAGTTGATAACTTACTCGATTAACGATAACTGCACCGGTTGCGTTATATGTGCCAAAAACTGCCCTACACAGGCAGTAAGCGGTGAACCAAAAGAGCTTCATGCTATCAACCAGGAAGACTGCATCAAGTGCGGTATCTGCCTGGAATCATGTAAATATAATGCAGTGGAGGTAAAATAATGACTACGACAACAAAAGCCGGCCCGACAAAATATGAAATTAGCATAAACGGTAAAGCAGCAACGGTTGTTGAAGGAACATACCTGCTGAAAGCAGTAATGGATGCCGGATTCAACGTGCCCACACTTTGCAACCATAAGGATTTAACCCCGGACGGCACCTGCAGGCTCTGCCTGTGCGAAGTTGAAACCAACGGCAAGAAAAAACTGGTTACCGCCTGCAACTATCCTGTCCGCGATGAAATTAAGGTTAATACCGGCACCGAAGAAATCAAAAAACACCGTAAAAACCTGGCTGAAATGTACCTGGGACGCTGGCCCAACGTGGAAGCAATTCAAAATATTGCCAAACTGTGCGGAGCAACTGATAAAGAAAAATATAAAAGCGAACTGACCGACGAAAACCCGAAAGCCTGTATTCTCTGTGGCCACTGTGTTCGTGCCTGCAGTTCATTCGTTATCCAAAACATTTTGGGCTTTGCCGGCCGTGGCATTAAACGCCACCTGACCATGCCATTTGGTGAAATAGATCTAAATTGTATTGAATGCACTTCCTGTGGATATGTTTGCCCGACAGGTGCGATCCAGGTAGCTGATGATATGAATAATCCTGCTGATCCTGAGCTGATCCGTCGCCACGGCATGAGAATTAATGCTATGATGGCTACGCTTGATAAGGTGCAGAACAGAATGCGTGAGGTTGGCACCGCCAACCTGGTCGAAGTTATGGATTCATATGACCTTTTACCGGTACACAACTACAGGTTCGGTAAACACCCCGACACCAAAAATATTGATTCCGGGGTCATGAAAAACAGGTACTTTACCCAGGGTGCGGCAGATGGTTGCTGGCTGGGTTGTTCTATGGCTTGCGCCAAGGCTGTAGACGGTTTTGAACTGAAAACTGGCCCCTATAAAGGACAAAAAGTTGTTGTAGATGGTCCTGAATACGAAACGGCAGCCGGCGGTTCCAACATGGGTGGTTTCGATCTCGATTTTATCGTTGAATATAACTTCTACTGTGATACTTATGGTGTTGACACCATATCCTTTGCTACCACTATGGCTTTTGTAATGGAAGCTTTTGAAGCCGGGGTTATCACTGAGGAACATACAGGTGGGAAAAAACTTAATTTCGGAGCGATGGATGAAGCCCTGGAATGCCTGCACGAAATGGCCCGCGGAGAAGGTTTTGGTGTTGAAGTTGGCCAGGGAATCAGAAAGCTTAAAGAAAAATGGGTTGAGGAACTTGGTGCCGATGCAGAATTCCTCAATGATATCGGAATGGAAGTAAAGGGTCTTGAATTTTCTGAATATGTAACCAAGGAATCTCCTGCCCAGCAGGCCGGATATGCCATGGCCATGAAGGGCCCCCAACACGATGAAGCTCTATTAATCTTTTTTGATGCGATTAACAATCAAATTCCTACCATAGAAGATAAAGCTGAAACTCTTTATTATTTTCCCTTATTTAGGACATGGTTCGGTCTGCTTGGGTTGTGCAAGCTCATCTGGAATGATGTCATTCCTCCGAGTAATAGAGATTATCCTCCGAATGAGGCCGCGAAAATTCCGGAACGAGTTGAAGATTTTCAAAAATTCTATGAAGGCATGCTTGGTGAGCCATTAGATGAAGCAAAAATCTTACAGCAGTCAGCACGGGCATTTAATCTGCAGCGT
>PWSG01000277.1 GCA_003564055.1 Syntrophomonadaceae bacterium | reverse complement strand
CTCTTCAATCAGCGGAGAATCTGTAATAGAAAGTTGTGCTCCTGAATTCATAAAAACAACTGCCCCGGGTAACTCTTCCCGTTTAGTCAAAGTATAAATAAAGTTACGCATAAGCATTGTGCCAAGTTCTCTGCTGCCTATACCTATTTCATCTGAGGCGATGAAGAGAACCGGTTTTTCCTTACTTTGATCATCTCTTGCGGGAAACAGCTCTTTTTCTTCATGCTTGGATTCTCCGGAAATACTGATTGCAAAATAATTGTTTTCTTTTTCCCATGCTGTGCTTTTGCCCTGGTTTTTGGCAAATCTGAGTACATTTTCACGGGCTGTTTCGTTGTCGACAAGGACATAAATTTTTTTGTCAGGATCACTGGTTAGAGCATCTTTTGTCCTCAATACAGGCTCAGGACAATTTAAGCCGCGGCAGTCTACTTTTTTAATCATGTTACGCCTCCAAATCATTTCAAGTTTAGCACTACTAACAAAAAGTAAGCGGTTAAGCTATACCTGCATGGGCGGTTCGATTGTTATACTTTCTTCTGGCCTCTGACTGTTGAATTAGAAGGCCATGGAACTGGCTATTCTGCAACATGTGCCGTGATATCCTTAAGGGCGTCCACCAGGTAGTCAATGTCCGCAATGGTAGTAAAATAGCCCGGGCTTAAGCGCACTGTTCCTTCCGGGAATGTGTTAATCGCTTTATGGGCGAGCGGAGCACAGTGCAGGCCGGTCCTGCATAAAATGCCATAGCTGCTTTCCAGGATATAACCGATTTCGCCCGAATCAACATTATTTATTGTAAAAGATATTACTGTTGATGCAGGTTCACTGCTATCAGGACCATAGATTTTCAGGGCAGGCACTTCCTGCAGTTGTTCATACAAGTAAGCTCTGATTTTTTGTTCATGGTCCCTGATTTTATCTATTCCTGTTTCCTCAATAAACTTAAGGCCTTCCAGCAGTCCTGCCAGGCCGGAGTTGTTTAAGGTGCCGGCTTCAAGTCTTTCAGGCATGCTTTCAGGATGCCGGTCTATCTCTGATTGTGAGCCGGTGCCACCTTCCCGCAGCGGTGTCAGTTCAAGACCCGGGCGAACATACAGGCCGCCTGTTCCCGTTGGGCCCAGCAAGCTTTTGTGCCCGGTAAAAGCAATCATGTCAATTTCAAGGGCAGCAGCATTTATCATTTGCGAACCCGCAGTTTGGGCAGCGTCAATAAGCACAGATACGTTTCTTTCCTTTGCAGATTTAAGCATTTCTTCAAGAGGAGCAATTGAACCGGTAACATTTGATGCATGATTAATTACAAGCAGACTGGTTTCACAGTGGTAGGCATCTTCAAGAAAATCCAAATCGGGGTATCCTTTAATAGAACAGGGAATCATTGTGGCCGTAATTAAACCTTCGCGCTGCAATCTGCCCAGCGGTCTTAATACTGAATTATGTTCCATGGCAGTATATAGCACATGGTCACCTTTTTTTAAAAAACCTTTTAAAGCAATGTTTAATGCATCAGTAGCATTTAACGCGAAAATAATCCTGGCCGGATCGGTCACATTAAAAAGCTTTGCCACAGCTTCCCTGGTTCTGTAAATGAGGCGATCTGCCTCCAATGTGCGAGTGTGCCCGGACCGTCCGGGATTTCCGCAAACCTGGCGCATCTGTTTTTCTGCAGCCCTGTAAACTGTTTCTGGTTTCGGCCAGGATGTAGCTGCATTATCAAAATATAGATTGAGCTCGTTTTTGCATGGTTCAATAATGTCACTCATTTAAATCAAGCTCCTCTACGGTAGGAGTTTTTAGTCCTTCTTCTTTTAGCCTGTAAAACCCTTCCAGCTCGAGTTCATTTTGAAGAAGGGTGTATTTAATCTTACCTATTTCATCACAACTGCAGCGCAGGGCAGTTCCACAGCTTGAGCTGATAGTACGTGGAACAGGAACCATCTTAAAAGCTGTAGACTCTTGTTTCAGGATACTCTCTGCTCGAATGGCATAAAACGTGGTTGGAAATGTAATGTAACAGCTATAGGCCATCTAAAATCCTTTCAGGACATTGTTTGAAATTATTAATTAAGATAAAAAGAAAAATGATTGCGAAATATACATAATAAAAGGGCACGGCACGCCGTGCCCTTAAACTTAAAAACTATTTACTGATGCTTAGCTTAAAATCATCCCCATCTTCTTCTACAGCAACCTGCCAGCCCATAGATTTAGCTGCCCGGCTGACATTATCACGGGCTACAGTATTACTGACTACTACAGTAACAGTGCCTCCAGATGCCTGCTGTAAAGCCTGCCTTGCCTGTATAACCGGCTCCGGACAGGATAATCCGCGGCAATCAACTGTTTCAGGCATTATTTTACCTCCTACAACATTTCTATTTTAACCTAGTTTTTCGGGTAGTGCTACCTGAAAAAACCAGGGCCCAGCAATTTTAATTATATGCAATACATCTGTGATGCAAATAAATATTACTTATTTCCGGATAATAATTTACTGTTGCCTAAACCGATTATACCGAGAACGATCAGGGATATCAGGACGATCCACTGCCCGGCAGGCGAAACACCGGCAGGACTGCCGGCAAGGCCAAAATTATGCATAAAAGCGGCTCCTGCCATCATACCGAACACGGTTAACAGGGCATCTCCCTGACCTTCACCAGTTAAGATTAACTGGCGCATGGGGCAGCCTCCGGCTAATACAGCAGCCAGGCCAACAACGGTCATTCCCAGAAAGTTCCACAGGGTGGATATGTGGGCCACAGGTTGGCCTTCAAAACCCGGGTTGAAATAGCCGGTTAGAAGGTTTCCTATTAAAGCGACGACAAAAATCGCTGCGAACCCATAAAAAAGGTGAAAATCTTTAAAAAGAATAATATCCCTGATTGCACCCATGGTGCAAAGCCTGGTCCGCTGGGCCAGAACACCAACTAAAAGTCCGGCACCAAGAGCTAATACCAGCGGAGCTCCCATCGCACCGGGGCCCTCTTCGCTGAAGAAAATAAAAGCAGGTGCGGCAACAAGCAGGATTAATAAGATAACAGCAATGAACGGTCCGGCATAACCATTGACATTCGACTGTTCCTGGCTGCGGCCAAGGGTATAACCGTTCTTAAGGAAAATTGTGCCAAGCCAAACTCCAACGACATAACCTGGTAGTGCGATCAGGGCATTCCAGTCGCCACCTGCCAGGCGCAAAACCAGCCTGAGAGGGCAGCCCAGGAATATTAAAGCCCCGGCCATCATGAACATACCGAGAGCAAAACGCAATACCGGGCTCGATCCGCCAGTCGGTTTAAATTCTTTTACGAATAAAGCTGTGGCGAATGCTCCAATGATCAGCCCGATGATTTCCGGCCTGATATACTGCACTACACCGGCCCTGTGCAGCCCCAGGGCCCCGGAAATATCCCGGATAAAGCAGGCAATACAAAAGCCCATGTTAACAGGGTTGCCCTGTAAAACAAGGACAACGGCTAACAAGCCGACAACAGCGCCGGCGATGATAATAAATAAACGGTCTCGCATATCCAACCTCCTTAAAAGTATAAAATACTTACCTGTTCAATTATATTTGAAGTAATGCTGCTCATTAAATATTGATTCATAATAAACAGCATCCGGGTTATTAAAAAAACTGTATTTTCCAGGGGTTTGCTTTTGCTGGAGAAGGAATTATAAAAGCTTTATAGAATTTATTTTGTTATAACTTTTTCAGTTTAGAAGCAATTAAAATAGAACAGGGTTGATGACCGGTGGGACAAAGCAACCAGTATCACAAACCGCACAGCAAATTATCAAGCAATAAAGGTATGTATGATCCTTCTTTCGAGAAAGATGCCTGTGGGCTTGGATTTTTAGTTAATATAGAAGGGGCAAAATCATACAGCATAATTCGCCAGGGGGTCACAGTGTTAAAGAATCTCTTGCACCGTGGCGCTACCGGTGCCGATGACAAGACCGGTGATGGTGCAGGGCTGCAAATTCAGATTCCCGATCGCTTTTTTCGTAAAGTTTGCTCAGGGAATGGTTGGAAGCTTCCGGCAGAAGGAAGTTACGGAGTCGGCATGTTTTTCCTTCCCCAGGCTAAAGGGACCAGGACAGCCTGCTGCCAAAAAGTTGACCAGGTTATTGCGCGGGCGGGTTTAAAAGTAATCGGCTGGCGCGATGTCCCCGTAAATCCTGATATTCTTGGTGGTATTGCCCTGCAGGAAATGCCATATATACGGCAGTGCATAATTGACGGTAGAGGTTATAAAGATGAAGAACTGGAAAGAAAGCTCTATATAATCCGTAAACAGGCAGAACAGGAAACAGGGCAGCTTTATCAAGAAGGTGATATTTTCTATGTTCCCAGTTTGTCCTGCAGAACCATAGTTTATAAAGGGCTTTTAATGCCTGACCAGGTAGAAATTTTTTATCCGGACCTGGTTGATCAAACAGTGGAAAGCTCCTTCGTCATTGTGCACCAGCGTTACAGCACCAATACTTTTCCGTCATGGCCCCTGGCCCAACCTTTTCGCTATCTCTGCCATAACGGCGAAATTAATACACTGCGCGGAAATCGCAACTGGATGGCTGCCCGTGAGAAAAACCTTAAATCGGATCTTTTCG